>DHTG01000031.1 GCA_002411545.1 Bacteroidales bacterium UBA5266
GAAAACACATATACTAAAACAAATACTGTTAGGAATAACAGCATTGATATCCGTCTCCTGTACAAAATACACGAGTGATAATGAAATCATATATTATGATGTCTACGGCGAAGGTTATGTGTATTATAGAGATACAAATATTCCCATTGAAGGAATCGAGATACAAGTTAGAACAGATGTAGATTGGCAATGGGGAGATGGCTTTTTAAGCCCTCCTAATCCCGTTGAAACATTAAAAACCGATGCAAACGGCTATTACAGAGTGCATTTTATTAAAAAAATATACGGTAAATATCCTGTAAGGTATCTATTTGCAATGTATCAAGATGTTCTTCCATCTCTTCCTGTTGATTCTTGTTGGGATTACATTGGTGGTATCTTGGATAATAAACTTCCCATTGAGTTTGTCGATAATGCCAAACAAACCATAAAATTTGATACCATTAAAATTTTTAAAAATAAATGTTATTAAATCAATCATACTAAACTCGATAGAAAATATATAAAACAGATAGCCGTTTCCCCATCACGTGTTATTAATTTTCGCTAAAACGGCTATCCGTCGTAAATAAAGATAAATTAAATTAATTAACAATAAAAACATAAATCATCATGAAAACGTATACACTAAAACAGATATTGTTATTGATAACAGGATTAATATCCGTCTCCTGTACAAAGTACACGAGTGATAATGAAATCATATATTATGATGTCTACGGCGAAGGATACGTCTATTATAGAGATACTAATGTTCCTATTGAAGGGATAGAAATTCAAATGAAAACAGATGTTGATTGGCAATGGGGAGATGGCTTTATAAGACCTTCCAATCCCGTTGAAACATTAAAAACCGATGCCAACGGCTATTACAGAGTACATTTTATTAAAAAGATATACGGTAAATACCCTGTGAGGTATCTGTTTGTGACATATAGTGAAGTTTTAATTCCTTTTGCCGGCGATTCTTGTTGGACTCATTCCGGTGGACCTGAAGATGAAATTTCAGTAAATTATATTGATAAAGCCAAACAAACGATAAAATTTGATACTATGAAATATTATAAAACTAATTGTTATTAAATCAATCACATAAACAAATGAAAAATGAAAAAAATATTCTTTATATTAATTATAACCGTTTATACCTGCTCTTTGCACGCCCAACAGATACAAACCTATACGGAAATGTTCGATTCTCTTTTAATACACATTAGCAGAACGGATGCATCGACAGGTGTTCTTTATGACAGAGTAGTCCCTTTTGCAAATATTACGGATTTTACAGTCTATCCTACTTTAGATACAAGCCAAAAACAATACTTTATCCAATCATACAGCGAATTGTATAGAGCCGCATTTTTGCCTGCGGCCCGTTTGCCTTTGAATCCGGACGAATTGCAAAATCTGATAGATAGCATGTCCATTACAAATACTGTAAATATCGGTATATTGCATTACAAATTCCATATGATGGATACGAATGTAATGTTGCAAAAAATTTATTTTGATGCGGACAGTATTTTACGAGAGGATACCTCTGTTATGTCTTCTCTGTATATGGAAAAAACAGCGTTTATCGCTACCCCGTTAACCGGAACAATCGAAGAAGCCGATGTATCTTTCCGTATCCCTGATAGTCTTTTCTTTGACAATACCGGTATTTCAATTGCTGAGATGTTCATAGACTTTGATGACGGCTTGGGATTGCGTGCCGTTAATTTTAATGCTTTCATTTCCGTTAGTTATCCTCAGGAAGGGTTAAAAACACTGATCATCAAAGCCATCCTTGCCAATGGGGATACATTAATTACCTATGCCAAATTAGATTATTCGTCGATACCTCAACATGCTAATCAACCGAGCGGGTACCCCTATATCGAAAAACTTATTGGAGATAATGCGATTATAGCTAAAATATCGCATCCAAATAATTATACCGGAGGAAATTTCACAAAAGGGAAAGGACATGTTTGGATTTACTATGCTAATGCCGACAAAAAACTACGTAAACCCGTTTTAATTGTTGACGGTTTTGATCCTGAAAATACAAGAAGATTCGAAGACACAGATAAAGATATACAAAAATCCATATGGGAAATGTTTTATTACCAAGATGGAAGCACAACGAAACATGTCGGCAAGTACTTATTAGAAACCTTAAACTATGATTTGGTGGTATTGGATCTTCCGGACGGCGGCGGTTATATCGAACGGAATGCCATGGTATGTATAGAGGTAATCAATGAGATAAACCGGCGTTTGGCCCTTAGCGGTAGCAAAGAAGAAATTGTCATTGTAGGACCCAGCATGGGCGGGCAAATAACCCGGTATGCATTGGCTTATATGGAGAAAAATCCCAATGAAAACACCAATTACGGAAAACATAATTGCCGGTTATGGGTTTCGTTCGATTCGCCGCATCAAGGAGCAAATATTTCCATGGGAGCACAGATTTTTATGCATTTTTTTGGTGTTGTGGCGGAGAAAGAAGCTGCAAAAAAAACATGGGATAATACGATAAATTGTGCAGCAGCCAAACAAATGCTTATTAAACAATATAATATGCACTCATTTTTTTATGCTTTCAAATCATGTAGTACCGAATTACTTCTATATCCAAAACATCCTTATTTTACTCAATATTGTAATAATTTGACAAATATGGGTTATCCTGATAATTTAAGAAAAATCGCCGTTTCTAACGGTAGTCTAAACGGCACCCCAAACGGATTGGGCTGTGTAGATGCTATAGAATTGGATGCACAGGCTAATATCAGGGTATCTAAAATTAAAACGATGCCTCATACCGGAACATGTGAAATCTTTTATGGCATGTTTTCAGCAAGTAATTGGGATTATTTTTGGGGAAATAGAATAAAATTATGGGTTTTTGCCGATGCCGATGATAAATGCAGTATTGATGCTGCTCCAGGTTGTTATTACAATACTTTTGAACAAATCAACGATGCAGCTGAAGACATGGAGAATAATAAAGGGAAAAATGCCATTCATAAATTTACATTATCACAAGAAAATCATTGTTTTATGCCAATTACCAGCGTATTGGATTTAAGTGGTAATTTGGATTATTGTACGAATATTTCAAACCGAAATATGGTAGCTGAAGGAAAAACACCTTTTGATGCCTATTGGGGACCTATCAATAAAAACATGGATCACATTAGCTTTGATCAAAATTTAGTAAATTGGTTAATCAATGAAATAGAAACCTTTATAGAGGGAGAAAGAACAATTCCATTGTGTGGAGTACAATCTTATACAATACATCTGCCTTTAGGGCAAGAAAACACAAATATAACGTGGAAATGCAGTCCAAACCTAAGAATTATATCAGGAGTTAATTCAAGTGCTGTTCAGATTAAAGCCGTTGGAAGCGGTGAAGCATGGATTTATGCAGAAGCTAATAATTTAACTCATTCAAAAAATTTAGCGAAATTTTATATCAATATAACAGATGAAGGCGAATATGAGAATGCTCCATTAGAAATTTCTGAAAATACGGTTTGGAATGAACCTTATTTACTTTCAAAACATCTTATTATCAATTCAGGAGAAATGTTAACTATACATAATACATTATATTGTTCCCCTTATGGAAAAATCATTATTCAACCGGGAGGTAAACTTTTGATCGATGGAGGTGTTTTAACCAGTTTTTGCGACGGCGAATTATGGGGAG
>DHTG01000055.1:0-4584 GCA_002411545.1 Bacteroidales bacterium UBA5266
CTTTTGATACGAGCTGTGCCGCTCGAATACCCACTGCACCGGCAATTAACTATAGCGCGTGTTGGTAACCGGGTGTTCTTTGTTTTCAGTCATTTTTCTATCAATTTGCTGCATTGTTTCTGTCTGCCGAGGGTTAGGGTAGGAGATGTGTTTGGTTGGTGTTGGCTTTTTGTGTAGGTTTGTGGGGCTTTGGTAATATGCTTATTTCATTCTCTCTTACATTTCAGTTAATCACCTTGAAAATAATCTTCCAAATAGAGAGATACTTTTTTTATAAATTTAAATTCACCTAATATATTCTTAACCTCTTCTATGTTATCATAAGTGACGATAAGTTGTAAATTATAGGTCTCAGGAATGTACACATGTATGTTTTGTGCTTTTGTTTGAATTACCATGTCTTTTGCTAAAAATAAATCTTTTTCGGTGGCAAAATAAAGATTGATACTCCCTTTGTGAGTCATGGAATCTAATACTTCTCCAAACGAATCATAAAAAACTTCAGGTTCATTTAAAACTTTGCAATGTGTTTTTATTGAATCCACAATATTCATGATGAGTTTAGTGGTTTTGATTTCATTGTTTTCTTCAGCCATATCCCATTTTTTATTGCTGGCATTCTTTCCGACATAGGTGTTGTGTCTGTATGAAAAACTCAGACGTGGAAACCGGTATAAATCATCGTCAAAAGCAAATACCATTAATCCTTTATCTCTTAATTCTTTTTTTACTTCTGTCGGGTTGAATGTTACCGGGATAGCCAGGTTATAAATGTAATGATCGGGGTTGGTTTCAAGTTTATTACCATAAGTTGATAGTCGTTTCTGTGCTTCTACGGGTTTGTAGGCAAATGATTCACATTCTTTGTTCAAACAAATTGAACTGTATAAACTATCGCTACTTTTCCAAAAGAATGCTTCATAATGATATCCACATAAATGATAAAACTTCTTTTCTGTTAGAAATAGTACTTGTGCACTATCAATGTCATCTTTATTTTCAATAAACAGGACAGCATTTAATTTTTTTACATGCCTAAAATCAAGATTTGCATACGAAGAATGGGTGAAAAGCATATAGCGTACATCTTGCTTTTTAATTGGTTTGATTTCTTGAGTAAAAATTACATCATGAGAAGTGCAAGCACTCAATAATAGCATTAAAAATCCTATTTTTATTTTCATTGTTTGGATTTTTCGGTTATATTTATTTTAATTTCTTTCTATGAATCGTTAGGGTGGGTATGATTAAGTGATAGTGATTTGAAGTTTATTTAGTCGTTTCTTTTGCGTATCAATCGAAAAGAAAGGTAAATTATGGTAAGAAACAATCCTATAAAAATTGTCATTCCCCATGTTCTTGGATGTTCGAATGGATTAATAAGCCTGTCTTTTGGTTTCTTTTAATTTTTTCAGCATAATACAAATATTTTAGGGATGAAAATCAGCAAACCGATTATTAATGCTGTTATGGCACTTGTTAATACGCCGGCAGCGGCTAAATCTTTAATTGTTTTTATTTTTTTCGTGTTTTTCAGGGTGTATAAATCTGCTATATGTTCAATGGATGAATTAATTATCTCAAAACTAATTACTAATCCAATTGAAAGTAAAACGGCAATCCATTCCATCGTTGAAATGTTAAAAATGAATCCTGCCACTACAACACAAAGTGCTGCAAATACATGGATTCTTGCATTATGTTCTTTTTGTAATAAGATTCGCAAACCATTGAATGCGTATGTAAAACTTGCAAGTCTTTTACTAATTGAAAATTTCTGTTTTGTCATTTTGCGTAAGGCTTTGTTTTAAATATTTTTTAACTCTCCTTGGCTCTATTATTGACACATACACTGGCCATGTTATCGTTCCCTTCTCTCTATTCAAAATGTTCGATTAATTCAATTGTCAACATTCCGGAAATTATGGCAATACCATAACTTATCAAAGTGCCAATCAGAATATATTCTGTCAATTTTCTGTCTTTAGCTTCTTTTAAATCCCCGAAGCGGAATACTGATTTGGCAGCAAGAAGAAAACCAATTCCTTCCCAATTACCTGTCACCACAAAAACGAAAACAAACAAACGTTCCAACATTCCAATATATTTTCCGGCATTTATCAATGATTCATCATTATCTACATTAAAATTTTTTGACCATTTAAACATTAGTTCACGCACAATTATTGCCGAGACTATGGTTAAGAATAGTATGGCGGCAGCATAAACAAAAATGTATCTATCTTCATACCATAAAGTGAAATCGAATTCTTGATCGTAGAATAATAACCATACCAGCAAAATAGACACAATATGTAATCCCTGGTCTATGAAAAACCACCTCGACTTATTGCATTCTTTTTGAGCATATAGTTTTATTGTATCAATAATTCCATGAGAAAGTATTAACAATAAAACTAAAAACCAATATTTAAAATTCCATAGGAGAAACAATACCAACAATCCATGAATGAGAATATGCAGATATAGTTTGCCTGACTTTGCTTTTCGTTTTTCTTTTTCGGCTACCCAAGAATTGGGTTGAAGTAAAAAATCACCAATGAAATGTGCGATAATAAGTTTGATGAGTATAATCATTTTTGTAAACTATTAATTTTTTTACGAAACATTCTTTCAACTTCCAAAATCTCATTTACATTAGCTCTATTCCATCTGCGACTCACTCCGCTTTGCTTAATTCCTAGCATTTTGCCTATTTTTTCTTGTGTGATTTTTGGATTATTGAGTATGATTTGTATGAGTTTCGCAGATGAAACCGTCCATTTATCCATAAAAATTCCCACTAACTTTAGGTAAAGATTAATTTCTTCGTCAAATTCTTTCCATGGTGATTTAACACCGAGAGTTACATTCTCCTTTTTTAACAGATCAAACTTGTCTCCGGAATTTATAAAAGCAGTTCCATTACTTTCAGAAATTCTTTCACCTGTATAGCTTTTTTCTCCTATTCCGATAGCCATACGTACACCCATGCTACTTGCTTTTTTATTTTCATCAACAGCTTGTGTTTTTTTAATCAATGCTTTTATTTCCAGTGCTTTTTTTAGAACATCTTCGATGTCATTGATTTCTATTTGAAAAAAATCACCTCTTGCCAATTCCCAGTTCTTGGGACTATCGCCCCATGTTGCTAATAAACTCTTCAGAGGGAACAACCATATATCCTGATTGACCAATTTCCTTGATGCAATAATATCTCCTGTTATAACAGCTATCATGTTTTTTTATTTTTATGATGCAAATTTATAAAATATTCCTTAAATAGGGTAGAATGCTTAATATTCAATTAACGGGTAATTATGAAAAATATTCCTTAAATAGGTAATAATTTAAAATATTCCTTTAATGAGTAATAATATAGAGGTGTATATGATCATTTGCTCTCTTTATGGTGGAGTACTAAGAGACGTGGATGGTGTATGTTTATTTTTCTTCTGGATTAGGGGGGGCAATTTAACCGGAATATTCATATAATAAACAAATCCGATTGAAAATCCATAGATAGATACCTTAGTACTTGGGATATAGTTCAACATTCCCTTCATTCTTGGCTTTGCAAGCCGAATGAAGGCTAATTATTATAGGCTGGCATTGTATTTTATAACAAGCTGTCCAATCATATTACTCTGCAGCCAAAGGAGTAAAAAACTCAATTAAATTTTCTTCCGGGTCTCTCAAGTGAACAACCCTCATTCCCCAGTCAGGCATATCTCTTGGTTCATTGATAAAGATAATACCTTTTTCTAAAAATGCATGATAGGTATCATCCACATTCTCTACTTCAAAAACAATCATTGATTTTTCTCTATAACCAATCGGTTGTGATTTTTCATGATTCCCAACAACCGAAGCCATATAATCGGAAAAGAAAATGGCAAATCCTTCAATCCCGTCTGCCACTTTAAATGCTGCATAACATCCGTTTTCATCTCCCCAAAGGGGTTCGAATCCTAATTGTTCTGTGTAAAACTTAAAACATTTTTTATAGTCTTTGACTAATAATCTTACATTGCTGAATTTCATATGTATTCAATTTTAATTTATTTCTTTTATTTTGATTAATGCTCCTTTTTCCACTTTATTATTTGGTTGTGAAACTTCTGCTTGCCAATAACGATCGTTGGTGTAAAACGTTGGGGAGTGTGGCCTTTTTCCTGTTATCTTTCACAAAAGTTGAAGCGAGCCATAAACCATCGCAAACCGCTGAAGCCCTTATTGCATATCCACTTTGTTTGCGTTTCGTTGTTTATTATTCTCGTCATTTTTGCTGCATTGTTTTTCTGTTAGTGCGATGGGGTAGGGAAGCTCTTTTGCAAGCCTTTGGTTTCAGCGTTGGCTCGTGGGGCTTTGGCAATGTGTGCAATGTGGGTCGGCAATTGTTTTAAAAAATGTGCGGTGGGCAAAAAATAAAAAACATCGGGTCGGCTTGAGTGTCGGCTTTCTTGTCTTGTCAATATTTCTTTTTTCTGTCCTTTCACAATGGTTTACTTTTCAATGTTTCTATGTCGTTGACTGTCTCTTACACTTGGCGGTAACGGTCGCGTATATGAAACGTTTGGCATT
>DHTG01000055.1:4819-5807 GCA_002411545.1 Bacteroidales bacterium UBA5266
TAACCCACTGACTGCCAAATGTTTTATATACGATGTTGTACGCCGTATTTCTTTCAAATTAATCGTTTTTTTGGTCGAATTTTCCAATATAAAAATCCTAATCCCATAAATGCCAATCCAATTAGTATTTGAATTACAAAAGTCTGTTTATCAATCTTAGCTCCAATATCATAGTATGAATCTATAATTCCATCTCCGAGTAAATAAAGAAACGCAACATACAAAATCATAGCCAATCCCCAACCAATAATCGAATTCCTAATTGATTGATATAAAAACACAATCATAGGAATTATTATTTTATAATCAAATTGACGAAATCGCTCTTTCACTAAAAATCCTTCTTCGATAAATGCATATGCGAAAAGTAAGAATGGAATTATATAGCAAATCCGAATCAGTATGTTTTTTGTTTTTACGTTCATGGTTTTATTTCTATCGGTGTGCCAATTTTCACATTTTCATATAATTCATCAATTTCTTTGTCAGTCATTGCGATGCAACCTAAAGTCCAGTCAAAAAGCAAATGAAAGCTGCCAATCCATCCGAATCCGTTTTTTATTCCGTGAATCTTTATCAATCCGCCTGGTCTTTTGTTAATTGTCTTTGCTCGTTCAATGTCTTGTTCGTTTGGGTATGAAATTCCCAAGTTTTTATAATATCCGCTGTTTGGATTTTTATCGTTGATGAAATATAATCCTTCTGGAGTTTTTTTGTCTCCTTCAAATTCTTTATGTCCTTTGGGAACTCGTCCAAGTGAAATTTTATATGATTTTACAATCTGATTATTTGAAATCAAATCAAGTCTCCGTTTATGCTTAATTACTATAATCTTATCAATTGAAACAGACTTATCAAGTGGTTTGAATGGTTTAAAATAGAAAATCAATCCGAAACCAATTATTCCAAAAATCAGAGTCAATATGATGAGTTTTATTTTCATGCAGGGCGCTTTTTATATGGCGTACAACTCGTTTATATGTGCACC
>DHTG01000055.1:6129-7768 GCA_002411545.1 Bacteroidales bacterium UBA5266
CTTTTATGCCCCAGTAATTCTTGAATATACCTTAAATCAGTTCCATTTTCAAGCAGATGGGTTGCATAACTGTGTCTTAACCAATGCAATGTTACCGGCTTTTTAATCTTAGCAATGATTAAAGCATTTTTTAAAACTTTTTGTAAACTGGTTTCGCTATATTTCATTTCCGGAAATTGTCCTTCAAACAACCACTTTTTTGGTTTATACATTTTGTAATATACTCTTAAAAGCTCAATAATTTTGTCTGAAATTGGAATTACTCTATCTTTTTTCCCTTTTGAATTCACAATGAGAAGTAGGTGTCTTTTCGAATCTATATTTTCTAGTTTTAAATTGATTAACTCGGAACATCTTAATCCACACGCATAAATTAAACTTAACATTGTATAGTGTTTTTTGTTTTCCACTGAGCATAATATCATTTTTACCTCATCTTTATCTTTACTTAACACATTCGGCAACTTATGTTCACGCCTTGGTCGTTGCAGTTTTTCTATATCTAATTTTGCATGAATGACTTCTTTGTAAAATAATTTAACACCGTTAATAATTTGATTTTGATATGAAAAACTATAATTATTTGCAATAACATATTCGTTTACAAAACTCACCATGTCTTCAGCCTCAATTTCACTTGCTCTTTTAGGTTATAAGAAAGTTAAAAATCGCTTAACGGCATCGGTATAAGAATCTATACTGTTACGGCTGTAGCGTTTATGTTCCATCCATTGTCTGTATTTTCCTATAAGTTCAACTATTTCGCTATGTTGAGTGGTTTTTTCAGCCTTTACATCAAGTTCCGGAAAAAGAGTTTTTAATTGATTAATAGCATCTTTCGTATAGGGAATATGCCAAGATTTAAGGCTATTACTCCACCGTGCATCAGCAATTTGCTTGATTTTTTGAATATATACTTTATTAAAAGGAAATATTAATTGTAAGCGTAACTCTTTCCCATGCTTGCACTTATTTGTTTTTATAGGTGTTTCCGATTTCATAATTTATATGTTTAAGTTGGAGTATACTATAAATAGTGTTTATGTATATAAATCAACTTGTTTGTAGAATAAAACCTTCCCCCTTTTTACGACTTCGCCTTTGATAGTGTCATTTGGTAAAGGCATTCACTATCGGTTTTAAGGGTTAATGTATCGGGTTTTACGGATGCAAATGTACATAAAATTATCTAATTACACACAAACGGATAAAAATTTCTTTTGAAATTTATAGAGGAAAAATAAACTTTTTCTTTTAACAGCATTACATAATTTGCAGAATGGACAAAATTGCTACCTATTAACCTTAAGCACCCATGGCATTTGTGTCGTTTATGTCCCACGTGTCCCATGTTTCCTTTGATTCAGTTTGCTCCGGAATAATCATTGATGGCATAGAATCACAGGAACTTTGAAAGTTGTCAGTTATCAGTTTTCAGTTTCTCAGTGTGTTGTCCCGAGACCCGCTACTTCCCTCGTAATTCGTAATTTTTAATTCGTAATTGACATAAGGTTCGTAATTGTTAAGGCTGCAGATTCTTCGCTTCAATTCGTTACGTTACGCATGCTATGTCCCTCGTAATTTGTAATTGTTTTGACTTGCGACTTGCGACATTTTTTCGTCTTTTTACACAAAAAAA
>DHTG01000055.1:8005-8162 GCA_002411545.1 Bacteroidales bacterium UBA5266
AAAAAAAATAGAGAAAAAGAAGGGCAAAAGAAGGAAAATCGGGTGAAATTCATCCGTGGATTGAAAGCATACATTGCCGTTTTTACGCCTGTATGCATGGGGAGGGGAATGCATAATTCACCCATAGGTCGGGCGGCAGAAGACGAAGTTCGCATCA
>DHTG01000055.1:8363-30751 GCA_002411545.1 Bacteroidales bacterium UBA5266
GAAAAACCATAAGAGGGGGTATGGTTTATACCTCCACCACTCAGGCGGCACTCTGCCTCCCATAAAATTTGACACAAAATATTCCCGGCGGGTTTCGATTTATTCCATAAAAATCGACTCGTTTTAAAAGTCAGGGGGTGAATCCCAATCACCCCCTGACTATTTAGTTTTTCGGCACGAAAAATCAATTCATAATTAACCATTCATAATTCATAATTTATTTTGAATTTTTCTTTCTTTTATCCTGCAGTCTCTCGGATTCATATGTTTTTGTAAAGAATCACAGGCCGTACAGCCTTGGCAACCGTGTTTACGTTTCAATGATTTACGAAAATAATGGATGGAAATGACAATGGATATAAAAAGTATAAGTACAACGGCAACTTCTTGAACGGCATGATGGGCTATGCTTTGATATACAGCAAAAGAAACCATCCATGCCAAAACAATGGTATAGAAAACGGCAAACAAAGCCCAGCGCCAGCTTCCTGTTTCATGTTTGATGGTGGCAATGGTAGCAATACAGGGAAAATATATCAATACAAACAACATCAAACTCAAGGCAATGGCTGAAGTAAATGCCGGAGTTCCATCGGGGCGTTTCTCGGAACGCAGGCGTTCGGTGAGTGAATGATCGCCCGATGCCACGTCGGCATTATACAATACCCCTAATGTACTTACCACTATCTCCTTCGATGCTACTCCTGTAAGTAGAGCGATGCTGATTTTCCAATCAAAACCCAAAGGCTCGAGTGCCGGAGAAATGAATTTACCGATATGACCCAGATAAGAATTTTCTTGTTGTTCTATTTTCATTTCAGCGGTGAGTTCATGACCGGCAATCGTTTGTTCATGACGAGGGAAAAAACTTAAAGCCCAGATAATGATTGATCCCAAAAGAATAACCGTTCCGATTTTTTTTAGGTATTGATAAGCTTTATCCCAGGTGTCGCGCAAAATGGATTTTACCCCTGGAATACGATAGGGAGGCAGTTCCATCACAGCCGGTACTTCATCTTTAGAGAATAAAAACCTTTTGAATATCAAAGCTAAAATTGCCGCCAAAATGATACCGAAAAAATAAATGGAAAACAATACCCAACCGGCATGAGCAGGGAAAAAAGCCCCTGCGAGCAATAGATAAATGGGCAAACGGGCACTACACGACATCAAAGGATTTATTAAAATGGTAATCATTCGGCTGTTGGGATTTCTGATGCTACGTGTAGCCATAATAGCCGGCACATTGCATCCAAAACCCATGATAAGCGGAATAAAGGAACGTCCGTGTAAGCCGATACGATGCATAACCGCATCCATGATAAAAGCAGCTCTTGCCATATAACCGCTGGTTTCCATAAAGGTAAGAAAAAAGTAAAGGATCAATATATTAGGAAGAAATACTAACACCCCTCCTACTCCTCCGATGATACCGTCAACCAACAAATCTTTAAGCATGCCATTCTGCATGGTAGCATCCAAACCATTGCCGGCCCAATTCACCAAGGTTTCTATCCATTCCATGGGATAAGCACCCAATAAAAAGGTAGCTTGAAAGGTAATGAAAATGGCCATGACAAACACAAAGTAACCCCACACTTTATGGGTAAACATATGATCTAATTTATCTTGAAAACTTATTTCCTTAGGCTTGGCTGAACTATGGAAAGTCTCTTTCAAGGCTCCTTGTATAAACCCCTTACGAGCCCCGTCGATAGCATTGGAAGCATCATCAAGTAAATCATTTTCGATTTCCTTTACGGCGGCATCTCTTACCTTGATAATATCTTGATAATTGGGGAACTGTATTACAAAATTTTCAATCTGTTTATTATGTTCTAATAATTTGACTGCCAAATAACGCGGAGCAAACTCATCGCGGGCGCTTTCATTTTTCATTAATACCGTTTTAAGTTTTTCTATGCCTCTTTCTATACCGGCACCATAGTAAATATGTATGTGTCGAATGATAGTGTGAAGATTGATATTGTCTTCGAGATCAGATGGGGAAAATAAGCCAGACTTTTTAGCTCGACCTGCTTGCTTGCGATGACGATGGGAAAGATTGATTTGATGATAATGCTCATCCAACAATTCATCATCTTGTAAAAAAGGTAACAGATTTCCTTCTTTATCAAGAATATCGCTTCCTTCATACAATTTACTTACCACTTCCCATAAATCATCCATTCCTTGATTAGTCTCTATATTAACTGCTACAATGGGAAGTCCCAACAACCTACTCAACCAATCAATACTCAGTCTGCTTTCGTTTTTTGTTAATGTTTCATGATTATACAGGGCAATAACCACTCGTATATTCATATCAATCAAATGAGTAGTATACATCAACTGTTCTTTGAGTTTGCAGGCATCTATTTGTTGAATGATCACATCCGGAAACGCATGCATGCTTTCATCTTCTACTGTTTGTAAGATGGCATCCGTTAAAGGTAAGCCATACACCGAAGGCATGGCAACCGTATGAAAAATATAGGACTGATAGCTAAAGTTTGCCTCCGGTTTTTGTTTTTGTCCTATCCACGTAATGTGAATATGTTTACTCCTATCTAAGGCCAAGCGACGGATATGTTCATCCCTTAGCGTTTGATCATCTTCCCTTAGATATTGTTTGACGATTTCGAATTCGAGCACTTGTACAAAAGCAGCTTCGCTTCGTCTTAAAGAAATTTCTTTTGCATTGATGCGAAACGACATAAGGTTTGTAAGCTGTTTATTCAATATCACTTCCACAACCACTCCTTTCACAAATCCATTTTTGATGAGGTTTTTGCGTAAACCGCCGTGACCGTTTATCTTAATAATCACACATTTCTTCCCCGACGGAACATCCGAAAGCCTTGTATGTATATCGTGTATCATTGCTTTGTGTCTTTTATATTGAACTTACAAAAGTAATCTCAATATAACAAAGAAAGTATCCTTATAAATAAGGATTAATGTATAATCTTATTCATTAATAATAGGGATAGTTTATCATTCCATGTCTACATCAATTTTCAAGTCAAAACCACCTTAGACTTTCACTGCTCGTATAAACACATAATCGATTAAACCTCTCCGATGAACATATCCTAAGAGCCATGAGATAAAGGTAAGAGCCAATCCGATACGATAACCCCGTATGCGAATGGCATTGATAACGGATTTCCATTTCAAATTATAACTTGAGAATCCGGGATACACTTTATTGCCTACGCTTTCGGCCGTATCGACACGGAACCCTATCCGTTCCAGTTGCAATTTCAGTTCCGGTATCGACATCCAATTGGCTTTGGGCATATACCAATGTTTGGCACAAAAATTACTAACCATGCGATTGAATCGGTTTTTCTTGGCAGCAATGCTATCCACCATAATATCAGATAGCAATAACACACCGTTTGGTTTTAAAACGCGAAAAGAATTTCGCAAAAAAGCCTCTCTAGTGTTAAAATGAGCCGGTCCTTCAATTCCTATAACATAATCAAAGCTGTTATCTTCGAAGGCTAATTTACAAGCATCCATTTTCTGATACAGTATAGGTTTCTCCAAATCATTGGATTGATTATGTTCTTTAGCAAAGGCAATATGAGTTTCGGTAATGTCGATGGCGACAATCTTTTCAGGTTGTATTTTCTCCATTATTTTAAGCGTTTCGGCACCATAACCGCAAGCTACATTTAATATTTTCCCCGTATTGATAGGTTTCTCAAATTGTAGCATACGATTAATCAGGGCTTCTACCGCCTCATGATAGTGTTTAATATTGTCTATCCAATAGCCGAACGACAAAAATCCACCTTCTTGAAAGCCTCTTTTATCCGAACCGTGAGAATAGAACTTCTCTACTTTGTTTTCATGTGATAGTTTCATGTTTTTAAGAGTAAATAGCAGATTCTAAAACTTAATAATTATAACATCAAACAAAAAGCAGAATCTGCCTTACCCTTTGCCCGGCATTTGCCGCAAAGATATATTTTATTATTATACGAAACCTTATTATTAAAAATAATTATTGAATAAAGCTAACATTATTGCATCACTTTTTTCACATCCTGAATCACTTCAAGGAATTTTGCTTTTAATTCGGGATGAACGATACCCGATTCCCGATTGAAATTTTGTTCGAACGAAGGCAAGGAAAAATCGGCAATGATATCCGCACCATGTATAGGGAACCTGATTTTAGCGGCACTGATTGAACCGGCACCTCCTCTCGGACCGGGAGAGGTGGATATCAACAATACTTTTTTCTCTTGAAACAGTTTCATTTTCTTCCGTGAAGTCCAATCCAACAGATTTTTAAAAGCAGCGGTATAACTTCCATTATGTTCCGACATGGAAATAATGAGCAAATCTGCTTCGGCAATTTTGGCTAAAAAACGGTCGATAACTTGCGGATGACCCTTTTCCGCTTCTACGTCAACAGTGAAAAGTGGAAGCGGATAGTCGTTTAAATCTAATACTTCTATTTCGGCATGTGCAAAATGTTGCGTTGCATGGGCTGCAAATTGCTTATTGATAGATTGCTTACTGTAAGAAGCTCCAAAGGCTATTATTTTCATATGAAATACTTAGTTTTAATCGTGTTCTACCCAAACCAAATCAGAAATCTTATATCCCAATTCTTCGGCTATACCCAAATACTCTTGTTTAATGGCTTCGGGTATGGTTTTTTCACGGGAAAGTATCCACAAATAGTTCAAATTTTTACCGGCTACTAAAGCATAGGTATAGTCGCTATCTAAAGCTATGACATTATAACCTGAATAAAAAGAAGCGAAAAAAGACACTTTCAGCTGACCTACGGTTTCATCACCCACAAATTTAGCTTTACCAATGGCTTGATCCCATTCTTTTTTCACATAATTATAGCCTTGGTTATCCACTTTGATAGTACCATCATCATTGAGAGAGTAAGTTGCCGTAGTGTTATTCAAATCGCGTTCGTATTTGAAATCTAAACGGGCTATTTCATACCATTTTCCCAAATATTTTTCTTTTTGAAAGTTTTTTACCGGTTCAGCTCCTTTGGGCATTTTGGCACAGGATGTAAACATTAAAAAAGTCAATCCGGCTACACATACGTTTTGAATACATTTTTTTGTGTTCATAATATCTTTTAATTAATAAAAATAAGGTTCTTTTTTATCCATACAGTAATAGCAGAACCCATCACTATTACCGATTATATGTATTATTAATCATGTTCCACCCAAACCAAATCAGAAGTTTTACACCCCAAATCTTTGGCCATTTTCAAATATACTTGCTTTACCTCCTCGGGAATTGTTTTCTTACGGGAAAGCAACCATAAATAATGCGTATTTTTCCCTATAACCAATGCATAAGTATATGCCTCATCCAAGGCTATTACATTATAGGGGGTATGAAATAATCCTCCATAAGAAATTTCTAACATAGCTATATTCTTATTAATGTAGAAGCTAGCTTTTCCTTCCTTTTTCATCCACTCCTTATTTTCTACATTATACCCCTGACTCATTACCCTTATTGTTCCATCTTCATTTAATGAATAGTTTACAGATATGTTTGATGATTTTTTTTCGTACTTAGCCTCTAATCGAGCAATTTCATACCATGTGCCTAAAAACTTTTCAATTTCAAAAAAACGTACTACAACCACTCCCTTTGGTACATTCGAACAGGAGTATATACTTCCAACAGTAAACAAAAGTCCCATTAATAATATTTTTTTCATCAATTTCATAAATAAATCATACCCAACACCAACTCGTAAAGACTCTTCATCTTAGTTATACGCTATGTTTTCCGTATATCGTGTACAACAACCCAATTCAAATATTGTTTACATCTTCAATAATATTTTATGTTAATATTTTCAAATTGATGATTGCTTATGCAAATAACACATATTGATAAGACTCTAAAAAAAAGACATTACTTATTCAAAGCAAACTCTCATTATCGTTGCCGTAGCTCCATCTGCATAATACGCAGGTTTACTACCTGAAAAGCTAAATCCGTTTTTCTTATAAAATTGAATAGCAGAAAGGTTTGTATCTCTTACTTCTAAGTGCATCCCTTCTTTATGCAAGCTTTTAGCCAATTTGAAAGCATGGTCTAAGAGATGTTGCCCGATTTGCATACCTCGAGCGTGAGGATGTACGGCAATAGAATATAATCTAAGGCTTTTGGCGCGTTTTGAATCTAATAATATAATGTAAGCCAAAATTTCGTTTTTCAATTCGGCAACATAAAAATAATTGTGTGATAACAAATACAAAAATTGGCGTTTGTTAAAAGCATCTACATCAAAACAAAGCCTTTCTATGTGTATAATTTTTTCTATATCTTTTTTATCGGCTTTACGAAACAAAAGCTGGGAATGCATATGGTTTAATATTTATATTCCAAGGCGCGGGAGAAAAAATTTAAAATACGATAATACAATTCATCTCCTAAAATAGCATCTTCCACTTCATGGTCTATACTCGGGTTATCATTCACTTCAATCACTATGGCTTTACCATTGATAAGTTTGATATCCACTCCATACAAACCATTGCCGATACATGATGTTACCTTTAAGGCCGTTTTCAACACATTCTTAGGAACTTGATAAATCGGTATGGTTTCATAAGCACCACATTTAGCCTTTCCATTTCCTGCATGATTGTATATTTGCCAATGACCTTTTGCCATAAAATACTTACAAGCAAAAAGAGGTTCATTATCCAATACCCCTATTCGCCAATCAAAATCCGTTGGAATAAACTCTTGCGCCAACAGTATGGCTGATTTTTGAAACAAATCATGTAAGCTTGCATGCAAGTCTACTTCATTATTGATTTTATTGATATCATGCGAAAAGGAGCCATCGGGTATTTTTAAAATAAAAGGTTGCCCCAAATCTTCCGCTATAGAAGTAAATGTATTTTTATTATTTTTAAACAATAAGCGTGATTTGGGTTGTGGTATTTTTTCTTTTGTTAACAATTCGGCCAGATACACTTTATTTGTACATCGAATAATGGATAAAGGATCGTCAATAACCACCATATCGGCTTGTTTGGCTCGTTGCGCCAAATGATAGGTAATATGATTTAAAGCCGTTGTTGAACGAATAAACAAGGCATCAAATTCCATCAATCGAGTAACATCTTCTTCCGTAATAAGTTCTGCATGAATATTCATTTTTTTCGCAACCTCCAAAAATTTATATAAAGCCTTTTTATCACTGGGAGGTAAAATTTCGTCCGGATTATAAAAAATGGCCAGATTATACCTACACGATTTATGGGCACGAGGGGTTCGCCATATTTTGGTATGAAAGCTATCCAAGGATTCTGCAAAATAATCTTGTTCTTCATCACTCAATTGGTGAAGAGACAGCGCTTCTACACTCTCAATTTGATTGCGCGATTTATTATAAAAACCTACCTTTAATATCGGACAAGGATAATTATCAAAAATATAACGAGCTATTTTTTCCATGCCTTTTTCTTTACATGTTCCAAAATAAATGTTTATATAAAACACCGAATCGCTAATGTTATTTTTTTGCATCCATTGATAACATATTTTATGCAAGGTATTATCCATACGAATACCTGTTCCCGCTTCCAAACGATTAATGGTTTCAACACTGGGAATGATTTTATCCCCACGAGCTTGAGCCAATAAAGAACAATAATAACCTTCGGAATTATAAGTCAAACTGGAACTTAAATTAATAACCAAATTCGAACCATTATTTCTTGAATTATGTTGAAGATAGTCGGATACACTTAATAAACTCTTCGTTTTATAAAACGGATTCCATTCCGACAACTTATCTAATAAAATAATTACATTTTGCATAGCTGAAAAATTGCGCAAAAATACTCATTTTTGTCTATGATTTTACTATATAAAATTATTTTTATCCATTTATGCTTATAAATACATTTGTTTGATTTCATGATATTTAAAAACATATGCCTTGGTTTCATTGTACATAAAAAAAACATCCTCCCATTTCAGGAGGATGCTTTATCAATCATGACGTTCTTATTCTGCTTGTATAGTTTGCTCAAGCTTTTCAACTTCTTTCTTTTGTTTATCAACAGACATTTTCATTAATTTAACCTTCTCTTCTGCCGTGTTGACTTGTTCTCTTTTTTGAGCTGCTTCCGTTTTAGAGATTTCGCCGCTTTTTTCCTGATTTTCAATTTTCTCTTTCGCTTCTTTTATTTTTTTCTCGTTGGTTTTAATTTGTTCTTCTTGTTTTTTGATTTTTTCTTTGGCTTCATCTCTTTTTAATTGAGCAGCTGCCTTAGCATCTGTAGCACGTTGTTGTCCAAAGGCTTTTCCGGAAAGTTCACCTTTATTTTTGCCATAGGCATTTCCCTTAGCCTGATTATCGTTCGCTTTGTCGGCTTTTTGTGCTTGTGATGTATCTACCTTATGCTCTTGCTTTTGATCTTGTTTTTGATTTTTCTGACCTTGTTTATGTTCCATTTTTTCTACCTTAGCTTCTGCTTTGGCTTTTTGTTGTCCTTTCCCTTGTCCTTGGGCAATACCCACGGAATAAGCCATTATGATGGCTACGACTAATGCAAATGATTTTTTCATCTCTTTTAAATATTATTTAATAATTGATCAACTTCTTGTTGCAATGTATCCATTTCCTCTTCGGATGATTGAATGACATTGTCTAAATTTTGATTCGATTCTTCAATGGCTTCAATTTGTTCTTCGGTAACTTCTGTGGTGTCGCTTGAACCTCCGCAAGCATAAAACATCAATCCTAATACAGGGATTATTAACAACTTTTTAATCATTTTGAATAGTGTTTAAATTACAAGCTCCTCTATATTAATTTAATTTTTTATTGTTTATTCAAGATGATTGAGGTGCCATAGCTCATCTTGTTTTTTTGCAAAAGTATATATTTTTTATTTGCACACTTAAAATATTTTATGTGAAAATTTATTTTTTTTACACATTGAATATTAAACAAATTACCATCAGAGAAGACTAGTGTTTGTGTGTTTTTTATAAATGACTCTTATTCTTTTAATGTTTTAATGTTAAAACTAAATAACAACATTTTGATTTGACTCGCAGGAAAATAAAAATTGCTTATTGTGACGAGTCAATAATATTCCATTCATAAATCCCGGCCAAGGATATTCGTGTTTCATTACATCATAATATAAACTAGATAACAGTGCAATGTTCCAATCGTGGGTTACATAGATATCTAAATAATTCTCATTATAATTATGTTTAAAAGCATCTAACATTTTTTGCCGGGCTGTATAAGGATTCATGATTTGTGTTTCCGAATATAAACCTTTAAACCAATTGGCAATAAATTGAAAATTTCCACATTTGTTCACATCTCCTAAAATAGGTTCTGGATCAAACACATAAAAGCCTGTTAAGAGATCATGACAAGTCAGGGAAAGTACTTGTCCTTTATAAGATTCTTGAATGCATTCAGCGGTTTCCTTGCATCTTTCCACATGACTGTGATATAATCGTATAGGCTTATTCGTAGGCAAGTTCGTTCCGAAATCGCGCGCCATTTCTTTGCCTTCGGATGTAAGCAACTGATAAAGCGATTGCCTCGCATCGGTAATAATTTCTCGTATAGAATGACGTATTACTATGGCAAAACATTCTTTTGCAAAACTCAATCGAACGATATCTTCTCTTTTCATGTAGTAAAAATATTATTTATTTTGGGTGCAAAAGTAGTTGTTTTTTATATACCGGCACAGTAAGTTTATCAAGTCTTTGCATTAGTAGGACTTATAGATTCACAAAAGTATAGTTCAACTCCTTTTCATCTATGTGTAAGAGCAAATAACCCGCTTGTTCATTTCCATCTAACAATGCATCCATCGTAAGGTATGTTGTATTACCGAGTACTTCCACACTTTTTATATGATCATGACCGGTGATAATCATATTTACCTGATATTCATGAAACATATGCATCAAAGTGTGCAATTCTTCCACCAAAAGATTTGTGCTTCCCGTATGCCGTGTTCGAAAAAAGTTTACATGGGTAAACACAACACAATGACGGTATTCTTTTCGTTTGTTTTCCAGTATCCTTTTTAACCATTGCATTTGTTTTTCGCCTAAAGTACCGCTACCACTATCCAAACAGATAAACAAATCGGAAGCAAGAGGTGATTTTACGGTAAAATAATATACGGAAGCTCCGAATCGCGCATAAAATTCCTCCCATCCGTTGAAATACAAATCATGATTTCCTACCGTCAAAAACGATTCTATATCATTTTTATCGGGACGTATGGCCGACAAAGTATTGTAATCTTCCGAACGACCGGTTGTGATATCACCGTTCATGACCACTGCCAATGATTTTTTCTGTAGGACATCCTTAATAAACAAATCATAATTCTCGGTTGACCCAATATGACTATCGGCCATTACCATGATTTTATACGCATCATCAGAAGTAACAATCTTCGGATATCCCTGCCGAGTGTTCCACTCCATGGATTGATCAAAACGCTCGCTTACTTTTTCATAGGACATCAAAGCACTGCGTAAGTCAATCTTTTCACAGGAAGAAAAGACAAGATAGGAAAGGAGGCATATCGTTTTAATTATTGAATTTTGCATACACAACCGCTTCTTATAAAAAAACCGAAAGGATTTACACTTAAATTAAAGGCGCCCGCACTTTTATACCATCCTTCTAAAAACAGTTTAAAAGTCGGAACTATATCATAACTCATTTGTAGGTTAAAAACCGGATTGGTTTCTTGATTGATCATAAAATGATCTATATTCGTAAGACTGAAACCTACATTCCAGCGTTTGTCGGGACGATTTATATAATACGTGACAAGATACATCATATTAAAATATTCAAATATGTTTCGTTTGTGATGAAGTACATTTTCTTCGAAAGCTGTACGGGAAATCCTATACATTCTGAAATGAGTCCCAAGCTTAAACCGAAATCTTTGTAAGCTGTAGGCGGCAAGCACTCCCCAATCCAGTTCATACAATGGCGGAGTAAACGGAATATATAATAAAAATGCTTGCACATCAATAGCTTGTTTAAAAACGACAAACTTATGAGTATAATTAATGAATAAATCCGGAACGGAAATAAGATCTTTCTTGCTAACATTCCATTGATTGCCTATCGAAACAACATATTCATCGCATTGAAAACTTACCATGGCTGCAGTTTTAAAAAAAGGCGATGCAACGGAATTATATCGTCCAATATCTTCATAAAGTTCAATCTGAAATTGAGATTTTACACTTTTTGACATACAAATCAATAATAAAATAAGCATTATTAGTATGATTCGTACGGATAGAAACATTCGATGATACGGAATTAGTAATTGTCGGGACAAAAATATACAAATAGACGATATAAATCACGATTTTATAATAAAATATGTGATTTATATCAACAATCCACATTCCAAGAATAATTCTCCGTAGGCTTTACTCTTTTCTATCAAGGATTTGGAAATAAACACGCGAAGACAAAGGGATACAATATAAACGCATAATTTTTCCTTTATAGGCAAATTCCGGCCAAGATTCCAACTTGGGCTCTTACAGGCATTGATTCTTATTCCTTCACTATTTCTTTCCTGTAGACTATCCTCTTATTAGGCATATCATAAATTTCGGCGATGGGACCTTGTTCACTGTAACCGTTTTCTTTTACAAAAGTATTAATAGCCGGATATACTTTCATTATGCCTAAGAAAACCGACATTTTCCCTTTGAAAGGAAATTGAGCTACAATATAATCTCCTTGAGCCAAGGTTTTAATGTTATATTTGGCTTCTAACATCGTCACCTTATTTGAATCTTTCGCTTCCAAAAGACAACCTACATCGGATCGCAAATCCGCCACATCAGTAGTTTGAGGATTGTTATAATACATTCCACATCCTTTGAAAGTTTCCAATTTGTAATTATCAAGCAGATCGTAATAAATCTTATCCATCACAAGCGCACTTTGCGAATAATCGCCTTTTAATTCTTCATACACAAAAACTTCACCTCCGGTTTGGACTACACTACATTCAACTTTCTTAAATCCGCCAAAGAAGGCATAAGCTATCACAAGGATAATCACCAAGACAAGAATAATACCTAAAATCACTTTTAATGCTTTCATTTTAACTCACTTTAAATTAATTATTAATTGTTTTAAAAAAAAAGTTGCTTGTTTCATTAAAAAACAAACAACTTTATATATGTATTCATCGAAATATTATTTTAATTCATGAACTACTAAGCCTGAGCGTAATTTAGGCTCAAACCACGTTGTTTTAGGAGGCATAATATTACCGGTATCGGCAATAGTGATTAATTGATTCATGGAAACAGGATACAAGGCAAATGCAGCCACCATCTCACCGGAATCCACCCGACGTTTCAACTCTCCTAATCCACGTATTCCTCCTACAAAATCAATTTGTTTTGATGTACGAAGATCTTTTATATCCAAAATTTGATCCAATACTAAATTGGATAATATGGTAACATCCAAAACACCGATGGGATCTTGATCATTATAAGTTCCCGGTTTGGCCGTCAAGCGATACCATTTACCATCTATATACATACTAAATTCATGTAATTTAGCCGGTTTATAGATTTCTGCTCCCATTTCTTCTAGGGTAAACGATTGTTGAAGTTTTGCCATAAATTGCTCTTTCGACAAACCATTCAAATTTTTGATAACGCGGTTATAATCAATTATTTTCAATTGGTTATCGGGGAATATAACCGTCATAAAATAATTATATTCTTCATTTCCGGTATGATTCGGATTCTTGGATTTTTGTTCTTGACCCACCAAAGCAGCGGCAGCCGTGCGATGATGTCCATCGGCAACATATAAATAAGGTATGTCGTTTTTAAAGAGTTCAACTATTCGGTTGATAGTCGCTTTATCGTCGATTATCCAAAAGGTATGACCAAAACCTTCGTCAGCCACAAAATCATATTCCGGTTTTTGGTTTTTAACAATATGACTAACAATAGTATCAATTTCTTTATGTGCCGGATAGGTAAAAAACACAGGTTCCACGTTGGCATTGGTAATGCGAACATGTATCATACGATCCTCTTCCTTATCTTTGCGTGTAAGCTCATGTTTTTTAATCAACCCTCTGGTGTAATCGTCTGTATGAGAACAAGCTACAATACCGTACTGCGTACGACCGTCCATGGTTTGTGCATAGATATATAATTTTTCTTCTTTGTCTTGCACCAACCATCCTTTGGTTTTAAACATAGTGTAATTTTCTACCACTTTATCATAAACTTCCTTGCTATGCTCGTCAGTTCCTTCGGGAAGATCAATTTCCGCTTTTGTAATGTGTAACAAAGAATAAGGATTGTTAGCCGCCTCTATGCGTGCCTCGGCCGAATTCAATACATCATAGGGTCGGGATGCTAATTGTTTTACTATGTCTTTGGGAGGACGTAATCCTTTAAAAGCTTTTATGATTGCCATATTGTATAAGTTTATATTTTAATGATTATAATTATTTAAAAATCGCTTTAATTTCGCTTGCAAAAGTACTAAAATATGAATTATAAAATATGAATTATGAAAATTGTTTTACTCCTTATGACAAGGTAAATTTCTTTCCTACTCCGCCAACTTTCGCAAAGCGGTAAGATTTTTAATTTTTACCATTTTATTTTCAATTT
The DNA here is from genome assembly GCA_002411545.1 of Bacteroidales bacterium UBA5266. Classification (GTDB taxonomy): domain Bacteria; phylum Bacteroidota; class Bacteroidia; order Bacteroidales; family WCHB1-69; genus UBA5266. Next base: position 22,077 of record DHTG01000055.1, read on the forward strand.
CAAGGATATTTTCTTGTTGCATTTCCAGCAGTGTACGACTGAGAGAAGGACGTGCCACCCCGAATAAATTGGCCAAACGTTGATGCGACCACATCTTTATTTCGTTATTTCCCGATTTATCCCTTTGTTGTAAAATAAAATCGGCTATCTTGCCTTTCAAACTTAATTTATACAAAGCTAATTTCTTCGTTAAAAAATAGGCTTGATCAGAAATAATTTCCAAAAAATTAAATAATATTTGTTTGTTTTTCTGAAGTATACGGAGAAACTCATCACGAGGTATAAGAATCACCTCACAGGCTTCAACCGCATACACACTCACCGGATAGCGATTATCTTTTATATATAAAATGGCCGGAGCCAGTACACGGGGAGCCTGCAACTCTTCCACAACAATTACTTTTCCGGCATAATTTATTTTTTCTCCTATCGCCCTACCTTGATATAATAATATCATATTTATACATCTATCATTTTGAAAAACAATGATTGAGTCTTTACTATACGATTTCTTAACATAATGCGTTTGCTTTAATAATCCCCGCAATTCTTCCATGGAAATCCCTATAAACAAACGACTTGCCACTATGTGTTCTTCCATCTTAATTTATTTATTGATTTTGTAACGTATGTTACAAAAAACATGCCTTATATGTTTTACATTTGCATAAAAAATCATTACGTAATTTTCAATTAAAATTAAAAAAAATGAATGCAATGTTTTGTTCTCAATGTCAAGAAACCGCTCAAAACACCGGATGTGTGGTCAGAGGTGTATGCGGTAAAAGTCCTGAAGTTGCCAACTATCAAGATTTATTAATCTATGTCATGAAAGGTTTGGCAAAAGTGAATCAATGTCTACGTTCCTGTGGTAAAGGTTCCGATCAAGTAGACCTGTTTATTATGAACGGCTTGTTTATGACCATCACCAATGCCAATTTCGACAAAAAACGTTTTAGCCAAGAAATTAAAGCCGGTTTAGCCCTTCGCGATGCCTTGAAAAAAGAAGCCGTTAACTGTAAAACAAGTTGCGACTTTTTAAGCCACGATGCTATGACCTGGACAGCATCGACCGAAGAGGAAATGGAAACCAAAGCCAAATCTGTCGGTATTCTTTCCACTCCTGATGAAGACATCCGTGCCCTGCGTCAATTGCTGGTATTAGGTATTAAAGGGATGGCTGCTTATACTGAGCATGCCTACAATTTAAAACATGTCGATAAAGACATTTTTGACTTTATGCAAATGGCATTAGCCAGCACACTTTCTCCCAATCAATCCAAAGACGAATTGCTCGGTTTGGTTATGAAATGCGGTGAATATGGAGTAAAAACCATGGCCTTATTAGACAAAGCCAACACTTCTACTTACGGCAATCCCGAAATCACCAAAGTAAATATAGGTGTTAAAAATCGTCCGGCCATTTTAATTAGCGGTCATGATTTAAAAGATTTGGATGAATTATTGGCACAGGCCGAACCCGAAGGAGTAGATGTGTATACCCACTCCGAAATGTTACCGGCACACTATTATCCGTATTTCAAAAAATACAAGAATTTGGCAGGCAACTATGGCAATGCATGGCATCGTCAAACCAAAGAATTCGAAACCTTTAACGGACCTATTTTATTCACCACCAACTGTATCGTACCCCCACGCCCCGATAGTACTTACAGTGATAGAATCTATACCACCGGAAGCACCGGATTTGACGGATTCCCTCACATCGCCGACCGCCTGAACGATAAACCTAAAGACTTTTCACAAATCATTGCCCATGCCAAACGTTGCAAAGCACCCGAAGCCATCGAAAACGGTGAAATCATAGGCGGATTTGCTCATAACCAAGTCATCGCCTTAGCCGACAAAGTGGTTGAAGCCGTAAAAAGCGGTGCCATCCGTAAATTTGTCGTCATGGCCGGTTGCGACGGACGCATGAAAAGTCGTGAATACTATACCGAATTTGCACAAAACCTTCCGAAAGACACCATTATCCTGACAGCCGGTTGTGCGAAATACCGTTACAACAAATTACAATTAGGCGATATAGGCGGTATTCCCAGAGTACTCGATGCCGGTCAATGCAACGACAGTTATTCCTTGGCCGTTATTGCTCTGAAACTAAAAGAAGTGTTTGGCTTGGACGACGTAAATAAACTGCCCATAGTGTATAACATCGCCTGGTACGAACAAAAAGCCGTACTCGTATTGTTGGCACTGCTCAGCCTCGGTGTTAAAAACATTCACCTCGGACCAACCCTTCCCGGTTTCCTTTCCCCCAATGTAGCTAAAATTTTGGTTGAAAGCTTCGGAATCGGAAGCATTTCAACCGTCGACGAAGACCTTAAAAGTATGATAGGTTAAACACTACATATACTTAATTAATTGAAGAGGGTGTTATCAAACATCCTCTTTTTTTACAAAGATTTCACAACTTCGCTGCTAATTTTTAAACAGTCGATTTTATATATCGTGTAGCTCCGTAGGAGTGGCATCTTTGTATCATCATAAAAAATATTATAGGGGATCACACATTTATATTTAAAAAATATATATCTTTGCAATCCAAAAAAAATATATTTATAATAATAATTAATTAAAACATTATCAGAGATATGGTAAATCATTACGAAACCGTTTTCATTATGACTCCCGTTTTGTCTGAAGAACAGATGAAGGAAACGGTAAGCAAATTTGAAAAAATTTTGCTCGACAATCAATGTAAAATTGTTCACCAAGAAAATTGGGGCATGCGTAAACTAGCTTATCCTATCGACAAAAAATCATCCGGTTTTTATCATTTATTTGAATTTAAAGCCGAAGGTTCTTTTGTAAAAGAATGGGAAGTCCAATTCAAACGCGATGAGAAAATATTACGTTTTTTAACGGTAGCCCTCGACAAACACGGCATTCAATTCAATAAAAAAAGACGTGAAAACAAGAAAAAAGCTACGGAATCCGCAACAATAACAAATAACGAATAAAACATAACGCTATGGCACAATCAAATACAGATATTAAATATTTAACACCCATTGCGGTTGATGTTAAAAAGAAGAAATTTTGTCGTTTCAAAAAACACGGCATTAAATATATTGATTACAAAGACGCTCAATATTTAATCCGTTTCATCAACGACCAAGGTAAAATACTACCCCGCCGTTTAACCGGTACCTCTTTGAAATACCAAAAAAAGGTGGCACAAGCTATTAAAAGAGCTCGTCACATTGCCATTTTACCTTATGTTGCCGATAACTTAAAAGAAAAATAGGAGAACTTACCATGGAAATTATTTTAAAAGAAGATATAGTTAACCTGGGATTTACCAATGACATCGTAACCGTTAAAAACGGATACGCTCGTAATTATTTATTCCCTAAAAAATTAGCCATCCCCGCCACCGAATCTAACAAAAAAATATTGGCTGAAACCATCAAACAACGTAGCCGTAAGTTAGAAAAAATGCGCACCGACGCCCTTAGTATAGGCGAACGACTTGATAATATAACTGTTAACATGAGCGTTAAAGCTACCGACGAAGGCAAAATCTACGGTTCCGTTACCAACATCAATGTGGCCGAAGCACTCAAAGCACAACACGATATTGACATCGACCGTAAAAAAATCCAAATCCAAGGCGATCACATCAAGGAATTAGGACAATACAAAGCTACCGTTGCCTTACACAAAGATGTTAAAGTTGAATTCAACATCAACGTAATAAACGAAGCATAATACATATATCTATTTAAGAAAACCTTACAAAGATGCCTTCGCAGGTATCTTTTTTTATTATTTGGATGTGCTCCTTCGGGTCGGATTTTTCGGCACATGGTATACGTTTTGTATGTTATCGTAGAGACGTTGCATGCAACGTCTCTACGATTTATTTTCATTTATTCATATAATTTTATTTCATCAACCATTTTATATTAAATAAAAACATACCTTTGTCACGAATTAAAATGAATGGTAAAAGATTTCACAAAACAAAAAATTCCTTATCATTTTAAACTAATTGATTTATAAATAATTAAATTTTTAAAAACATGGAAATAAAATTCGTAAATGCACCGAAGCAGGTGTAAAAGGTGGAGGAAAAGTAAAATATTGCACAACCATAAACCACAAAGGAACCAAAACAACAAGATTAACAAATCATTGATGGTGAATCATTCAATCGATAATTGTCCATTAACTATTAACACACTAGTTATTAACACAAATTGGCGCCAACTCAGCCTCCGATTGGCGCCCGTTCATACACCATTAGGCGCCTAATGGAACCAATGAAACAGTATCGAATTTTCAATCTTACCTTATACAATTTTAAGCGACATACTATTTGTTTTGTGATAAAACTGTATGCATCATATTCAGACCACAATTTTCATGTTTTCTTTTATGCTACAAATATTTTTAGTACTTTTGTTCAAATTTTTAAAGCACAAGAGAAATATATCAAATGGTTTATCTAAAAAAGAGCCTCTGGATTGTATGTATTGTTTGCTTTTACGTTTTTATGTCAAAAACCGTAAAAGCACAAGACATTCATTTCTCACAATTTTGGATGAATCCCATAGCTATTAATCCGGCCGCTACAGCCTTTTACGATGGTGATTTACGTGCCGGCATTTACAATCGTTCTCAATGGTATACAGTTTCAAAAGCCTATCAAACCAACGGTTTATGGTTCGACATGCCGCTCATCAAACGACCATCGCATCAAGACATCTTTGGCTTTGGCATGAGCTTCGACTTCGACCGTGCCGGCGATTCTAAATATACCAGCATGCAATCCAACCTATTCTTGTCTTATTCACGAGCCTTGAACCGCAAAAACAACCACTTTATCTCTATAGGCATTTCAGGGGGCATGGCCCAACGTACCATAAATTATGCCGCATTATCTTTCGACGAACAATTTCAAAACGACATCTATAATCAAAATATTCCGATTACAGAAAACTTACATACAAGTAAATTTATGTTTGCCGATTGTGCCGCAGGCATACAATGGTTTTATCAATCGGGTGAACTGAATTACTATCAAGCCGGATTCAGTATTTTTCACCTCAACCGTCCTAAACAATCTTTATTGAAAGACAACAGTATACGTTTACCTATCAAATATAATTTCACCTTGACTACGAGTATAGCCCTAAACGCCGACATGGGCATCACTCCTTCAATTGCCTATTCCAACCAAGACCCATATCAAGAGTTTTTACTAGGTATGATGTATACCTATTTAATTAGTTTCGACCAATATGGAAATTATAATAAATTTGAAATCGGCTTGGATTATCGATGGAATGATGCCATTTATGTAGTATTAGGTGCCGAAATTAATCGTCTTCGTTTCAATTTTAGCTATGACTTTAATATTTCAAAACTCTTGCCGGCCACTAATGCACAAGGAGGAGTTGAACTGAGTGTGTATTACATCTTAAAAAAGAAAAAGAAATTCAAACCGCAGACGATTCCTTGTCCCATTTTTTAAACGATACACGAATGAAAGGTAGATTGTTTGTAATTTTCAGCTTATTATTCCCATTGTTGTCGAATGCACAACAATCCCATGAGCTATTGCAAGCCGCCACCATAGCCGCCGAAAAAAACGAAATACAAAGTGCCGTGTATTTTTACAGAGCATACATAGAAAACGAACATCCTACAGATCCACGCCTGTTTTTAAATTATGCCCATGCCCTACGTTTGAGTTATTTATACGTAGAAGCTGACAATGCTTACGAAAAAGTCATGTTCCTCGATACCGCATCAGCATTTCCCGAAGCGGTATTTTACAGGGCTATGACTAAAAAAAATCTGGGTAAATATACCCAAGCTTCCGATTTGTTTAAACAGTATATTTCCCTGCAAAACAACGACACCACTCTCTTAGTGAAGCGTGCTTTGCTCGAATTGGAAGCCTGTCGCTTGGCACCGCTTTGGATATCCGACACGCTAACGGTATATATCGAAGCATTAGATACGATCATCAATAGCCCGCATTCCGAATTTAATGCCATACAGTTAAGCGATACCGCTTTGTATTTTTCGGCCTTACGTCCGATTACCTCCAATGCACACACCTATATCATCGATGATTTCTATTTGTCGAAAATATATTCGGCTCGCTTTGGAGTCAATGGATTAGATGACATAAAACCTCTCCACCGACGCATTAACAATCCAAACTACCACAATGCTAATCTTTTTTTCAATAGCGATAAAACAAAATTGTTTTTTAGTCGTACACCGGTTACACATCACATACAGAATAATGCCAGCCTGTGGGTTTCGGAATTAAAAAAAGGGAAATGGCAAAAACCTAAGAAACTGCCCGATCATATCAACGCCCCGGGGAGCAATACCACACAAGCTTGCATCACTCCATTAAACGACAGTTGCGACATCCTCTATTTTGTTTCTAACCGTCCCAAGGGTATGGGAGGACAAGACATATGGTATAGCATAGTGAATAACGGTACTTACGGCGAAGCCATTAATGCCGGAAGCAACATCAATACACCGGGTAACGAAATCACTCCTTTTTATCATAACGAAACCAGAACCTTATATTTCAGCTCTGATTGGCATGCCGGACTGGGAGGCTACGATATTTTTAAAGCCGAAGGTGCCCTCAGTGCATGGAAAAATCCTGTCAATATGGGCTTCCCTATCAACAGTGCAGCAAACGACATCTACTTCACTATCAACGAAGTTGATAATGACGGTTACTTCTCTTCCAACCGTTTCTCCCCCTACAGCCTCACAGAAGCCGGCTGTTGTAACGATATTTTCCTCTATGAATGGCAGGATTTCAAACCAAAGACTCAAATCGACACCTTATGGGCGGCCGACTCTATAGATATACCCTCCTACCTAAACAATATCTTACCCATCAACCTCTATTTTCACAACGACGAACCCGACCCAAAAACCATGGCTACCACTACCGATAAAAACTACAAACAAACCCTCGACGCATATGTTGCCATGAAAGATCTCTATAAAGAAGAATATGCCAAAGGATTGGATGGCGAAGAAAAATTAAAAGCAGAAAACGAGATCGAAGATTTTTTTACCGATTACGTGCAAAAAGGCTATGAACTCCTTGAAGAACTAACTTCCCTGCTCCTACGCGATTTACAGAGAGGAAAGGCGGTAAACATCACTGTCAGTGGGTTTTCCAGTCCACTATTTTCAGAAGAATACAACATCAATCTTTCCTTGCGACGAATCGAAAGCCTGAAAAATTATTTAAAAGCCTATCGCAACGGATTATTTCTTGATTATATGGACAGTACTAAAATAAACAGTCTACACATCCTCAATGCTCCCAAAGGAAAAACCATGGCCAATCCCTATGTAAGCGACAATCCCAACGACAAACGCAACTCTATCTACAGCATGGCCGCCGCTTTGGAACGACGCATACAAGTAGTAGGATATGATGAGGATACGATTTATTCACAAAAAAACCTTCTCCATATTTCCACGCCCGATTCCCTCTTAATTTTTACCCCAACAAAAGGAATCACTAACTATGTTAAATACATAGAAATTAAAAACCTTAGTGCTGACAGTCTACATATTACACAATTTGGCTGGGACACAACATGTCATGTCCCGACAAAAACCTTTGATATAAACATCGAAAAACAAACATTAGCCCCCAATGAGAGTACATTTATCGTAATAAAATTCACTTTCCGTAATTTTATCTACAATCATTCCCTATGTATCCAAATGCAAACCATGACGGCAAACGCACAAAAAACAATCCACCTAAAATATTTGTTAAAATAATAAGGATCATTTATGTAGGGACACGACATGTCGTGTCCCCTCATGAAAACGTGTTTAAAACACAAAGGGTTATATTTACATATGGCAAAAATTGTAACCGATTATTCAAAATAATTCTTTTATTATTTTTGTATCTTTCCTCTATAAATTTAGCGATAAATTTTTATCTGTCTGTGTGTAATTAGCCAATTTTATGTACATTTGCAAATCTTTAATTAAACATTAAACACCATGGGATTGATAAAGAAATTTAGCATACTGGCGATAGTAGCCTTTTTGATTATGCCGGTCAAAGCCGACGAAGGCATGTGGTTGCCTTATTTATTGCAGCAAATGAATGAGAAAGACATGCAGGCTAAAGGCATGAAAATTACAGCCGAAGACATCTACAGTATAAATCAAGGAAGTTTAAAAGATGCCATCGTATTGTTCGGGGGAGGATGTACGGGTGAAATTGTATCCGATCAAGGATTATTGCTCACCAACCACCATTGCGGATACGGCAGCATACAATCTCACAGTAGTTTGGAAAACGATTATCTCACCAACGGATTCTGGGCCATGAAAATGGAAGAAGAACTGCCCACTCCGGGATTGAGCGTTACCATATTAAAATACATGAAAGATGTAAGCGATGAAGTCTTACGTTTTGTCAGCTCCGACCATATGACCGAAGTTCAAAGAGAACAAACCATCCAAAAAAGAATACAAAACATCATCAAAGAAGCTACCGCAGGCACGCATTATTCGGCCGTCGTAAAACCTATTTACGGAGGAAATCAATATTTATTAATTGTAAATGAAATCTTTACTGATATCCGTTTAGTGGGAGCCCCTCCTTCCAACATTGGAAAATTCGG
>DHTG01000055.1:30967-32445 GCA_002411545.1 Bacteroidales bacterium UBA5266
TTCCGTATCTATATGGGAAAAGACGGGAAACCGGCTCCTTACTCCAAAGATAATATCCCCTATAAACCGAAAAAACACCTCAGCATATCCCTAAAAGGAGCTGAAAAAGGTGACTTTACCTTTGTATTCGGATATCCGGGAACCACTCAACAATTCATCCCTTCCTGGGAAGTGGATATGATACAAAATCATATTAATCCCATTGCCATTGATTTACGCACCCAACGATTGAATATCATTAATCGATATATGAACAGCGACCGCCTGATTCGCATCCAATATTCAGCCAAAGCTGCCGGTATTGCCAACGGGTGGAAAAAATGGATAGGCGAAAACAAAGGTCTTAAACGATTGGATGTTATCAATAAAAAGAAAGCCCTCGAAGCTCAATTTACGGAATGGATAAAGCAAGACGAAAACCGTTATAAACAATACCAAGGTTTATTGCCGGCATTTGAAAATTTCTATGCTTCTTATACGCCTATTTACACTCAAGCTCGTTTCTTTTTGGAAAGTGTAGTCAACATTGAACTGCTTTCATTTGCTATGAATTTCACCTCCTTAATCAACGAATGCAAGCAAAATCCGAACATGAACCAAGAGGCATTAGATAAACTAAAGGAAAGATACACCAAGACAAGCAAGGGTTTTTATAAAAACTACAACCCGTCCTTAGACAAAGAAATATTTGTCCTGTTAATGCAAGCATACTATAACCAGGTAGATAAAACCGAACTGCCGGACGAATTCAAGCAATGGATGAAAAAATACAAAGGAGATATCCATAAAATGGCCGAAGATGTGTACAAACGTTCCCTTTTCGCCCATCAAGATAAATTAAACAATTTTCTTAGCGGACTTAAGCCATCGCAATACAAAACTTTAGAAAACGACATTGCATTTCGTTTAATTTATCCTTTGCGTTCACAATATGCCGACGAAACCTATCCCCGTTTAATCCGTTTACGCGAAAGCATGGACAGTTTGGAAAGAGTATGGATAGCCGCTTTGAGGGAAATGCAGCCTGAAAAGACGTTCTATCCCGATGCCAATATGACCTTGAGAGTAAGCTATGGTAAAGTGGATGGCTACTACCCTTCCGATGCCGTCGAATATCTCCATTACACTACCATGGAAGGAATTATGGAAAAAGAAAATCCGGACATTTATGATTATGTAGTCGAAAACAAACTCAAAGAGCTTTATCAAAAGAAAGACTATGGCATCTATGCCAATACCAAAGGCGAAATGCCGGTTGCATTTATCGCCACCAACCACACCACGGGCGGCAATTCGGGCAGTCCGATACTCAATGCCGAAGGACATTTGTTAGGTCTAAATTTCGACCGTTGCTGGGAAGGCACCATGAGCGACATCCAATACGACCCCGACCAATGCCGTAACATCTCCGTCGATATCCGTTATGTGCTGTTTATCATCGATAAATTTGCCGGTGCCAAACATCTCGTTGAGGAAAT
>DHTG01000052.1:0-2226 GCA_002411545.1 Bacteroidales bacterium UBA5266
TCGTACCATTCACGATATATTATTGCATCAGTCCTGGGATTCGTCGGACATTCATAAAAGAAGACGCTCGTAAGCTACCCTGTCTCCTACTCTATTCCTTCCATCTATGATCCGGTATGGACTTATAGCGTCCCCAAAATTTATAATGCGTTAACGATAAAAATGAAATGATTTTTGCCGTGAATGAAAAGCGAAGCAATAGATGCTGTAAGCGGTAAAACAACACCAAAAACAAAAAGAAAATCACGGTTGACAGCAGTGAATGGATAAATTCAGATGATAATTCAAAGAAAAACATATAGTTAAATAAAGCCGTGGTTATCATCGAACTAATGATACCGGTTATTATAAAAAAAGCCTGTCCCGCTTCAATGGCTTTTTTCGGACAATTGTTAATGCATTTCATACAATTCTCACATTTAAATGTCCAGAAAGGACGTCCTTTCAACGACTTAATAGCCTTTCGAGGACATTGTTTGATGCATAAACCACAATGATCACAAGCGGAAGAAGCATACAATGTTTTGGCCAAACCAAATTGACCTATCAAAAAGTAAGCAACGGCAATCGGCGAAATCAGCACATCCAAGAGGAGGCTTCGATATGCGATAAAGTCTGATTTTCCCGAAAATATTTTATCGGCATGTTTCTCCACACGGGCATAATTCACTTTATGTAAATATTTTACCGTCTTTTTCCTCAATGCAGGATGTAAGAAAATCCAGTTGGATGGCATATCAAAAGGAATTTGACCGACTATTTGATAGTGTTTTATCTTTAAGATAAGGGAAGACACTAAAAAGGCAATTCCCGTTAGACCCGGCGTTACCCAACGACCGATTCTCATTCCGGCTCTCGTATTCATAAGCACCACCCTATGATTCCCTTTAGGGAAATGAGTGATGAATTGTAAGGTTATTTTAGGATAATTGAAGCCGTGAATGGGTGAAATAATAACAAGCAAGGTATCGGAAGAATAGGAAGCTATTGATTTTGCGTCGATGGTTTGCATATTCACCCATGTACAATCGAGTCCTTTCTTCCGAGCAAACTCAGCAAACCAGATAGCAATCTGTTTGGCATTGCCTGTCCCGGAAAAATAGAAAATAATGACTTCTTTGATTGCTTTCATCGGTTAATGTATGGAGTGAATGTATCTCAATGACATATCCATAAGTGTTTGAATGTTACTTTTATCTTTAGCATAAGCAGATGCCTCTACGATCACATGAAAACCGGCTTGGGCTAATTGTATAGCTGCCTGTTTTCCAATTCCGGAATTTGCTCCCGTTATCAAACATGATTTTTTCATGTCATCATAATATCGAATGAAACAAATTAGTTTTTAGCGTCTTTCACGATAACGTCGTGGGCAGCCCCTTCGACAATGCTGGTGGATGATACGACGGTTAGTTTGGCGTTGGATTGTAATTCTTTCAACGAAGAAACGCCGCAACTGCACATCGTTGATTTTATTTTACCGATGGTTAAGTCGACATTGTCTTTGAGTTTTCCGGCATAAGGTACAAAACTGTCCACTCCTTCTTCAAAGCTTAAATGGCTTTTACCTCCCATATCATAGCGTTGCCAGTTGCGTGCACGGTTAGAGCCTTCACCCCAATATTCTTTTACGTAGTTACCACCAACTAATAGTTTACGGGTAGGACTTTCATCGAAACGGGCAAAATAGCGTCCCATCATCAAGAAATCGGCACCCATCGCCAAGGCAAGGATCATATGATAGTCTTTTACAATGCCCCCGTCGGAACAGATGGGGATATACTCGCCTGTTTCTTTGAAATATTGATTTCGAGCGTTGGCCACATCGATTAAAGCGGTAGCCTGTCCTCTTCCTATTCCTTTTTGTTCGCGGGTAATGCAAATAGAACCACCCCCTACGCCCACTTTCACAAAATCGGCACCGGCTTTTGCCAAATACAAAAAGCCCTCGCCATCCACCACATTGCCGGCTCCAACGGGAATATGATTGCCAAAGGTCTTTTTAATGTATTGAATGGTTTCGCTTTGCCATTCCGAAAATCCGTCGGAGGAGTCGATGCACAACACATCCACTCCTGCTTCAATTAATGCGGGAACTCTTTCTTTATAGTCTCTGGTATTGATGCCGGCTCCGACTATGAGTTGTTTTTTAGCATCCAATAATTCATTGGGATGATCTTTGTGGCTGTCATAGTCTTTACGAAATACAAAATACTTTAAATGTTG
>DHTG01000052.1:2483-2695 GCA_002411545.1 Bacteroidales bacterium UBA5266
TTGGCTGTAATGAGATTTTCCAGCGGGGTCATAAACTCCTTCACTTTTTTATCCAAAGGATCTTTGCTTGTGCGGTAATCGCGGCTGGTAACCAGTCCAAGGAGTTTACCCGAAGCCGTGCCGTCGTCAGTAATTCCTGTCGTTGAAAATCCCGTTTGTTCTTTTAAGGCAAGAATATCTTGCAAAGTATGTTCCGGTGTCAGGTTCGCCCG
>DHTG01000052.1:2922-3265 GCA_002411545.1 Bacteroidales bacterium UBA5266
CCGAAAATAAAAGAAACACCTCCTTCTTTGGCCAAGGCAATAGCCAAACCGCTGTCGGATACCGATTGCATGATAGCCGATACCAAGGGAATATGTAAACTAATCCTTGAATTCTCATCCCTACGATGCTTTAACAAAGGAGTTTGCAGACTAATATGGTCGGGAGTATGTATTTTTTTTGTTAGTCCTGGTATGATCAAATATTCGTTGAAGGTTCTTGAAACTTCATTAAGTATATCAGCCATAATATTTTAATATATAAGGTTGCTGTTAAATTTTTTAAGTATTTTGTATAGCATGTTTAGACCTAAAAAATACTTGGCTACAAAGATAGCTGTTTTGA
>DHTG01000106.1 GCA_002411545.1 Bacteroidales bacterium UBA5266
TCTATTAATTCGACCTACGGGGTTGAATTTAACAATGGAGCAAAAGATATTGATTTTTACGGATGTAAGATTAATTCCTATGTTTTTGCTACTTCTTCCTCTTATGCTCCTGTATATTACTATGGGGCTTCAGGATCTGGGTATAAGTTAGAAGACGTTACTTTTATCAATAATACCTTAGACGGAGGATATGCAAGCATGTATTTGTATTATTCCGGTTCAGGAAGTGGCACTGACATGAGTAGTATGGTAATTGATAGCAATGTAATGACCAATGCTTATTATTATGGAGTGTATAATTATTACTATACGTATTGTTCCAGCTTTTCTCATAATGTGATAAGTATGCGAGCAAGTGCAACGACGAATTATGGGATGTATTTTGGCGGATCTTATAATACCTTGGATAGGATGGAAGGAAATAAAGTACGTTTTAGAAATACAGGTTCTCGATATGGGATATATTTTGGGTCATACTTAAACCGCAGTGAAAGTTATAATGCTTTCGGGCCGGCTTATATAGTTAACAATGAGATTTTAAGTGATGGAGGATCTACAAATTACGGGATTTATTTAGGGAGTTATCCCAATGCTTATCTAGTATATAATTCGGTTTATGTGGCTGGAAGCGGAACCTCTTATGCTCTTTATTTTCCAACCATGAATTCTACCTATTCCTTAACTGTTAAAAACAATATGTTTATTGCAGCAGGAAGCGGAACTCCTTATCCTCTCTATAGTAGTTCTATAGATTATGTAAAGCCGTATAACGGAACCATATTAGATTATAATAATTATTACGGATCCAAAAATTCTATCGCTTATATTGGAAATGCAGTCTCTGATTTGCAAAGCATGCAAACCCTTACCGAGCAAGATGTACATTCTCAAAATGTATATCCTAATTTTGTCAATCTAAGTCAAAGTTTACATACAGATGGTAGCATGATGATTGTTGAATCAGATGTGGAAACTAAATTTGATGTTGAAGGTGATAAAAGGGTGATATACACAAATATGGGTTGTTATAATGACTATGTAATATCATTAAATAATGATGTTACTATATCTAATTTACTATCCCCATTGGATTGGCAAGCTCCTTCAACAAATATAGCGTTAGACATTAAAATAACGAATAAAGCGACCGATACATTGAAAAATGTGAGAATTTATTGGTCAATCAATAATTCGCCGGTTAATTTTATTAATTATAACTGTAATTTAGCATGGTATGAAGAAAGTGAAGCCATTACTTTAGACAGCATTGTATTACAAAGCGGTGTTAATTCTTTATTAGTATATACAACGCTACCCAACGGTTTAAGTGATGCCAATGTATTTAACGATACCTTGCAGGCAGAGATTATCAGCTGTGTTCCTTTAAGTGGAAATTATACGGTAGGTAGTCAACTGGCTGATTTTGTCACCTTAGATGAAGCCATAGATTATCTTAATAGTTGTGGCGTAAGTGGACCAACAACACTTTTACTTCATGCAGGAGATTATGTACAGACGATGACGCTGACAGGGAGTATTCCCGGGCTAAGTGCATCTAATGCCGTAACCTTTACTTCACTTGCACAAGATCCGGATAGTGTTAAGATTTATACCAACAGTACAGCTTTGGAATTGGTAGAAGCCAAACACCTTCGCTTTTCATACCTGACTTTGGGCTCAACAAGTAGTAAATCTACTTATGGAGTAGAGTTTATCGATGGAGCTTTGGATGTACATTTCTATGCTTGTAATATTTATGCCAATTTATTGTCCACATCTTCTTCGTATGTGCCGGTTTATTATTCTGGAAGCAATGGTTCAGGAAAACGATTGGAAAATGTTAGTTTTGTTAAAAATAAATTGGAGGGTGGCTATGCCAGTTTCTTTTTATATTATCCCGGTTCCGGTGAAGATACCAGTATGAGTCAGATTGTTATCGATAGTAATATCATGTTGAATGCATACTATTACGGTGTACGAGTTTATTCCTACGGATATTTTCCAAGTATATCGTATAATACAATATCGATGCGTAATAGCTCTACAACCAATTATGTAATATGTTTCGAAGGAAGTTATAATACCATCGATAACATGATAGGAAATAAAATCCGTTTTGGCACAACATCAAGTAGATACGGCATTTATATTGGTAGTGCTAATTTGAACGAAAGTCCTTTATACAAAGCATCCGGACCAGCCTTAATTGCTAATAATGAAATTATAAGTACAGGAGGTTCGTCGAATTATGGTATTTATTTTGCAGACACAAACGTAAATGCAAAGGTGCTTCATAATTCAATCTTATTGTCAGGTACTTCTACCAGTTATGCAATTCGTATCCCAACGATGAGTGCCGAATATTCCTTAAATATTAAAAATAATGTGTTTGTTACAACTTCTACCGGGACAGCTTATCCTTTGTATGCTTCTTCCGCAAATTATGTGAAACAATCCTATGGAACTACTTTAGATTATAATAATTATTATAGTACGGGTGAATACCTGGCTTATATTTCCGGAACAAAATCAAGCTTACTCGATATACAACTAGCCAGTGAACAAGATGCACAGTCCATCAGTCAAAATCCCGATTTCGTGAATCCATCGCTTGATTTACATACTTCTAGTACGGCTATGTTAGTACCACTTGATTCAACGATGATGTATGATATTGATAGAAATCAAAGATTAATGTTTACAAACATGGGTTGTTATCATGATTTTGTAGCTAATAATTTGGATGTGTCCTTACAGACTCTTGTGTCTCCTACTGAAACATCACCTACTAATCAAAATACAGCCTTAGAGGTTATGATTAATAATAGTGGTATAGATACATTACGGTCCGTACGTTTTTATTGGTCAGTCAATCAATCTGCCATTGATTCTATGGATTATGCTTGTTTGATTTCTCCTCTGCAAAACAGTGAAGTTGTTCTACTTGATTCCGTTATGTTGCATGGTGGAGAGAATACAATCAAGGTTTATACAGCTTATCCCAACGGTTTAGTAGATGCTAATACCGTCAATGATACCTTATTAGTACATATTGCTGCTTGTGATACCATGTTGAATGGTGAATATATAGTTGGAACAGGCGGCGATTTTGCCAATGTAGAAAAAGCTTTCAACACATTGATGCGTTGTGGTATTAATGGGCCGGTAGAATTAAAATGCATGCCGTTTACTTCAGGTAGTTTCAAACTGGATGTGAATGTCCCGGGTGCTGATTCGATCAATACGGTTACGTTTAGCTCTTTAAGTGGAAATCCTTCCGATGTAAAGATTGTTAGCACTGATGGAAATGCCTTAACATTAGATGGTGTAAGCAATTATATATTCAAAAATATTAGCATTGATGCCACTGCAGGTACCAATGGTGTGGAATTTTTAAATACCTGTAGTAATATTCTGTTCTACGGATGCAATATTATGGCTAATCCAACGACAACATCCTCTTCTTATACGGCAGTACGTTATTATCAAGCATCCGGTAGCACTACGTATTTATCCAATATAAGTTTTATAAAAAATAAAATAAGCGGTGGTTATCATAATATGTATTTCTATTATGCTTGTGGCAGCTCTTCCAAAATGTCAGAATCTCTAATTCGTATCGACAGCAATGAGTTGACAGATGCTTATCGTTACGGTATTTATGCTTATTATTACGGGAATTATAAAAGTGTTTCATATAATACAATAACTTCTCGAGCCACCAGCAGTACATTTTATGCCATTTATTTTAATATGTATAATACCGTTCAAGATGGAGTGATTGGCAACCGCATTTTCTTACAAAATACATCCACCGGATATGGCATTCGTACCTATTATATCAATAGAAGCACATCCTATGCAGCTCAAGGCAATGCTTTGATTGCAAATAATGAAGTGATAGGCAATGCCGGAGGATCGACCTATGGGATATATACTCAATATTCTAATGCCGATTTCTATAATAACTCCATATATTTAACGGGTAGTAGTTCATGTTACGGTTTATACATTAGTTCAACCAGCTCAACCTATAGTATGAACTTTTTAAATAATCTATTTATTACTACTACATCCGGTACAGGATATCCGATCTATACCGGTACGGCAAATTATGTTACAACTAGCTATGGTACGGTCTTAGATTATAACAATTATTATAGTACAGGTAGTTATGTTGGATATATTAGCGGTACAAAAACTAGTTTATCCGCTTTAAAATCTGCTACCCTACAAGATACAAACTCTGTAAGTATTCAGCCGCAATTCCTTGGCATTAACAATGGATTAGAGTTGTTAAATTACAGTGGATTGAGTTGCTTGAAGTTGGATGGAGTTAGCCATGACATCCGTAATGAGGAAAGAGATTCCTTGACTTTTATGGGATGCTATACTCCAAATAGTTTGGATGTTGCATTAGCCCCTAGTGCCTTAACTCCCGATTTAGCCAATGTACATCAAGGAATAATAGTTGCGGTAAAACTACAAAATCCAGGAAAAACTACATTAACAACATCCACGATTACCTTATCCGTTGATGGAGTCGTTACGAAAGTAATCCCATGGTCAGATAGTTTGGTACCTGGAGCAGAAATACCACTCTACTTAGATACTATGAATGTAAATGCAGGTTCCAACGATTTAAGAATATGGATTTCTAATCCAAATGGCAGTGTTGATTTGAACAACGACAATGACACCTTACAATATAATATTTACGGTTGTGATACGCTATTGAATGGCCAATATACGATAGGAGTCAGTGGAGCAGATTATGTGAGTTTTCAAGACGCGCTACAAGCAATGATACGATGCGGTATTAACGGACCGGTAACTTTTAGGGTGAATGATGGTGTATACAATGAAAATCTATACATAAATACAGCTTTAATTCTTGGTTCAAATTCACAAAATACCATTTCGTTTGTTTCGACAAGCGGTAATGCGGCTAATGTAATACTAGGAAATCATCAGGCATTAGGAGCAAGTGCTTTGGTACTTGATGGAGCCAGCAACCTTATTTTTAAAGATATAACGATAGGATTAAACAGCGAAAATACCGGTGTTGCAGTTGAATTCTTAGGGATGTGCGAGAATATTGAATTTAATTCCTGTATCATTCAAACCTATGATCAAGCAACCTCAAACACGTATTGCGGCGTAAAATATTATAATTCCAGCTCATCATCAAATTATTTGAAAAATGTAAAATTTGTACATAATCATATTGATGGTGGATATTATAATTTCTGGTTTTATTATTCCGCCGGCACTTCGTCGAATATGGGAAATATGTCGGTAATCATCGATAGCAATACTTTGAGTAATGCTTATTATGCCGGTTTTTATACATATTATAACGGAAATTACCCCAGTGTTTCTTATAATACTATTACTTCCCGTACCAATGAAAATGTGGGAACAGATTGGTATGGAATATATACCTATTATTACACCAACATTGAAAATATTGTAGGAAATAAAATTCAAAATATCAATGTACGCATTGCTCAACCGAGAGGTATTTATATTCATTACTATTTCAATTATACCTCTTACAGTGGTTCCGGTCAAGGATTAATTGCTAATAATGAGATTTTGTTATATGGTGCTAACGCCACTAATACATATCAAAACTTTGCCGGATTATATATTTATTATCCTTATTCGAGTACAAAGATATTACACAATAGTATTTATTTGTATGGAGCAGATCCCGCTACTTTAACAGGTGCCGCTTTATATGCGTATAATACAAGTACATCATATCTATTAAAAATACAAAATAATGTTTTTAGTACAGCGATAGCGAATAATGCAAATACGTGTTTAATTCCTTATTACATAAGTTCGTTAACCTATGCAAGGCCTAATTATGTAAATAGTGATTATAATAATTACTACAACGCATATAATCAAAATGTGGCATATGCTGGGGAAGAATATACATTGGTAGATTTACGCGCAGCAAATATGCAAGATGCACATTCTGTCCAATACAATCCCGGATTTGCTAATTTACCTTTTTCTTTGATGCCTACTCATTGGACGATTTGTCCAAAAGAGGATCTTGTTTCGTTCGATATGTTAGGGAATGCCCGTGTAGTACTTACTTATAGTGGATGTTATCATGCCAATTATAGTAGCGATGCCGGTATAGTCGAGTTTATGAATATAGGCGAAAAAAATACGGCCGGACTTAATCCGTTAGATGTTCGCCTTGTGAATTATGGCAGTGCTGTCTTAAACAGCGTAACGATTCGTGCCTCTGTGGATGGTGTCCTAATACCTGCCGTTAACTTGACGGGCCTTGCATTAGTGCAAAATCAAGATACTATTATACATATTGGAAACTTTACTTCTGTATTGAATCATACAAACACTATCAAAGCATGGACATCCAATCCTAACGGCATGCTCGATCAAAACAATTTGAACGATAGCATGTCCATTACTACCAAAGGGTGTGTTGAAGTTTTATCGGGGGTATATGATATTGCAGGAGGAAACAATGATTTTGCCACTATTCAAGATGCTTTAAGTGCCTTAGAAGATTGTGGTATTGCAGGTCCTGTTGTCTTACGTCTGGCTAACGGTATCTATCCAGATTTAAATAACGTAGGAACATTTACCGGAACCAACGAAACAAATACAATAACCTTTACTTCCCTTAGCGGAAATGCCGATGACGTAGTTATTGGCAGTCCTACTGATGTAGCTTTGTCACTCTTCGATGCCGGTCATTTACGTTTTGAAAATATTAGTATAGGGAATAGTTCATCTACTTATGGCGTTCAATTTATAAATCACAACGAAGATATAGTTTTTTATCAATGTAATATTTATTCTGCTCCGGGTATGAGTAGTACCAGTTATGCCGGAATTTATTACTATAATTCTTCCGGCTCTACCAATACCTTAAAGAATGTGCGTATTGTAAAAAATAATATTTCGGGAGGGTATGCTAACATCTATTTCTATTATCCGGGTGGAAGTTCATCCAATATGACCAATATGTCGGTTACCATCGATAGCAATATTATGACCGATGCATATACGTATGGTCTCTATTCTTATTATAATGCAATGTATGAAAGCATTTCTTATAATACCATCATTACAGCTTCCGCTAGTACAACTCAATATGGTCTTTATTTAAATTATTACAATACAATTGTACATGGGATTAATGCAAACCGTCTGCGCATGCAATCTACTTCATCTGCATATGGAATAAGATGCTATTATATAAATAATCCTTCCTATGGAGCTCAATCTAATGCGCTAATTTCTAATAATGAGATTGTATGTCCGGAAGGGTCTTCGACCAAATACGGAATTTACACCTATTATACGAATGCTGATTTTTATAATAATTCCGTTTATTTAGCCGGAACCAGTAACAATTACGGTTTCTATATCAGTACAACCAGTTCCTCCTATTCCATGAATATTAAAAATAATATCTTCTATACGGCAACCACAGGTACAGGCTATCCGATTTATACCGGTACAGCCGATTATGCTAAAACAACCTATGGTACCGTCATAGATTATAATAATTATTATAGTACAGGTACATACGTAGGATATATAGCAGGTACTAAATCTACAATTTTCGATTTGCGAGCATCTACAGGCCAAGACCAAAATTCAGTTAGTACAAATGTAAGTTTTATGGATATTACGAAGGATTTGCGATTACTTGCTTATTCCGGACTCAGCTGTCCGAAAATAGTGGATGAAGATATCGATGGGAAAAGCAGAAATGCTTCTACCTTTATGGGATGTTATGAATCCGATTCCTTAGATGCTGCAATTTCTATGGGTGATATTAGTCATAATAGCACACAACTTCCATTGCCGGTATATGCAGTATTAACCAATAAGGGCTTAACAACTTTAAATAATGCCATACTTACTTGGTCGTTTAAAGATACGGTACGCATGTCGACACCTTGGACTGGTTCCTTAGATCAAGGAGAGACAGATACCGTACTTTTGGGGAATGTAAGTTTAACCTACGGATCAGTTAATAATCTAAAATTATGGGTAAGTCTCCCCAATGGAGCTACAGATAATAATGTGGAAAATGATACCGTAAAAGATGTAGTGTATGGATGTTATGGTCCCTTGAGTGGAGTATATACCATTGGAGGCCCAACTGCCGATTTTGCTACGATAGCCGACGCATTGGAACCTATTACATATTGCGGTATTGTTGGACCCGTTACCTTTAGCCTTAACGATGGGACCTTTAATGAAAATGTGGTTATCAATATTCCTATCCCTGGTGCCAGTATACTCAATACAATTACCTTTACATCTACTAGCGGCAACCCGGCCAACGTGGTTATTGGTAGTAATCTTGAAAAAGCGGGTACGGCTTTGTTGATAGAGGGAATGAACTATTTGAATTTTACCAATATTACCATAGGACTTAACTCTGAATATACCGCTACAGCTGTAGAACTTAAAGGTATGTGCGAAAATATCCTATTTACAGGATGTAGAATACAATCCTATGACCAAGCCAATAGTACGATGTATTGTGGAGTTAAGTACCAAAGCTATAGTGGTGCTACAAATTACTTAAAGAATGTGAAATTTATTGGAAATCACATTGATGGGGGATATTATAATTTCTATTTATACTATTCTGCAGGTTCCTCTACTAATATGGAAGCTAGCGCTATGTCGGTTACTATCGATAGCAATGTCTTAAGCAATGCTTATTATGCCGGTGTTTATTCTTATTATTACGCTAACTATCCGAGTATTTCTTACAACACTATTTTGGCACGTACCTCCGGAGTAGTCAATGCTGATTGGTATGGAATTTATACCTATTACTATCACAATGTAGAAAGAATGGTAAACAATAAAATCAAAAGTACTCATGCAAACATTACCAATCCACGCGGAATTTATATATATTACTACTTTAATTATTCTTCCTATGGTGGACTTGGCAGAGGGTTGATTGCTAACAACGAAATTATTCTCCAAGGAGTTAATATGACAAGCGATTTCAATGCATTTACAGGGATATATATCTATTATCCTTATTCCAATATGCAGATTCTACACAATTCTATTTATTTATATGGTACTGATCCCAATACGATGGCCGGTTGTGGAATTTATGCATATAACACAACGACATCCTACCAAATAACCATTAAGAATAACGATATAGCCACCTATAAAGACGGCAGCAGTTTGTGCTATTTATATCCCTATTACGTTACTTCAGCTACCTATGCTGATGCTTCTTATATTGTTACAGATTATAATAATTATTACAATGATAAGAATGCAAACATTGCATTTACTGGAGTAGAGCACACCTTAGCCAGCTTAAAGGTTGCTAATTTGCAAGATGAAAATTCTTTGAGTATCAATCCCGGATTTGGTTTGAATCCTACGAATCTTGTCCCTCAAAATTGGTCAACCTGTTTGATTGTGGATGAAGTTAACAATGATATCCATGGTGATCTACGATTGGGAAGAATTACCTATAAGGGTTGTTATACCGCTATTTTTGGCAATGATGCAGGAGTTACTGAATTTGTAGGTTTAGGCCAAAGAGTTACCGCCGGTTCCAACAATATTCAAGTTCGGATATTTAATTTCGGAAGTACTACCTTGCAAAGTGTCAATGTAACGGTGGAAGTTGATGGGATAGTACAACCCACGATGAATCTGACAGGACTTAATTTAGCAAAATATCAAGATACGGTTATAACTGTAGGAACTTTCATGGCCTATGTGGATGCTATAAACGATTTAAGAGCATGGACATCCAATCCCAATGGAATTGTCGACGATAATTTCATCAACGATACCATGGCAATGCAAACTACCGGATGTTTTTTGGTGTTAGCCGGTGTGTATGATGTAGGAGGTGGCAATAACAACTTTGCCAGTTTAGAAGATGCTATGGAGGTATTAGAAAATTGTGGAGTGTCAGGTCCTGTTATATTACGCATAGCTGCCGGAAACTATCCTAACTTAGATACTTTGGGGGCTTATTTCGGAACCAGCGATGTTAATACGGTTACCTTTACTTCCTTAACCGGAAATGCAAATAGTGTTGTTTTAGGCGATACTATTAATACCGCTCTTACATTTGTTGATGCAAAACACCTGCGTTTTGAAAATGTAACTATTGGGAATACTTTATCCATGCGCGGGGTTGAATTTGTAAATACCAACGAAGATATTTCTTTCTATCAATGCAATATTTTGGCTACACCTGCGATGAACAGCTCGGACTATGCTCCTATTTATTACTATAACTCTTCTAGTTCTTCCCATACCTTAAAAAATATTCGTATTGTTAAAAATAATATATACGGCGGATATGCCAATATTTACTTCTATTATCCGGGAAGTAGCTCATCAAATATGACAAATATGTCGGTTACAATTGACAGCAATACCATGACTAATGCTTATTATGCAGGATTGTATTCTTATTACTATTCTTATTACAAAAGTGTGTCATATAATACCATTGTAACCGCTGCAGTAAGCGCTACACAATATGGTTTGGATGTGTATTATTACAACACTGTTGAAAATGGGATTATCGGAAATCGTATACATATACAATCTACATCCGGAGGCTATGGTATTCGTTCGTATTATACCAACAGAAGTACGGCTTATGGTGCAAGAGGAAATGCTTTGATAGCGAATAATGAAATCATTAAGTTGCAAGGCTCTTCTACTTCCTATGGCTTTTATCAATATTATGGGAATGTTGATTTTATCAATAATTCCATATATATAGCCGGCACCAGCACCTGTTATGGTATTTATGCAAGCACCATGAGTTCTACTTATAGCCGAAGATTCCTGAATAATAATATTTATACCAATACGACCTCATCTTCCAATTATCCTATCTATTATTCCAGTACAGATTATGCCCTTCCTTCCTATGGAAACATAGCTGATTATAATAATTACTATGGAACAGGTGCATATGTTGGTTATGTAGGCGGAGCAAAGACAACAATAGCTGATTTACGTCAAGCTACAACCCAAGATGCGCACTCCATCAGTATTCAACAACAATTTGTTGATCCTACACAAAATCTGGAATTGTTGGAATATAGCGGCATGATTTGTAACATGCATACGTCTGTCTTATCAGATATTAATGGAAAGAGTCGTACGCGTATCACGCCTATGGGAGCTTACTCCGTACATATTTATGAGGGCTACGATTTAGGCCTCAGTGCTATCGTTGAACCGGTAAATACTACTGATGTGTTCTGTTATCAAGATTTTGCTTCTGTTCGTGTGGAAATGCAAAACAATGGTAGCTATCCTATCAACTTCTCGGCTCAACCCGTTACCCTGCATTTGGATGTTAGTGGTGCCGTTACCTATCAAAAAGATACTATGTTATTGATGGGTGGATTAACACAAACTGAAAAAAGTATTTATACTTTGACAAACCTATTGCCTGTTAGTCAGAACGGTAATTACCACATCAAAGTATCGTTGGCTTTAGATGCAGATACCCTTCATTTTGATGATACCATACAAGCTATTTATGTCATCGATAAAATTGTGTTACCCTACGAAGTAAACTTCGATTCAGTTCCTAAAGGATTAGTGTTTAAACAAATAAACGGCACATCCGGCTGGACAGTTGAATCGGGCGATGGTATGAATCCTACCATTACTCCTTCACACGGACAAGGTCGTTTGCAATTTGCTTCGGCTACCGATAGAGGTTCTTTGGCTTCGGTAACCTTGCAACCCATCAATTTAAGAGGGACGGTTCAACCTAAATTAGAATTTTGGTATG
Organism: Bacteroidales bacterium UBA5266; assembly: GCA_002411545.1. Taxonomy (GTDB): domain Bacteria; phylum Bacteroidota; class Bacteroidia; order Bacteroidales; family WCHB1-69; genus UBA5266. The sequence continues at coordinate 11,828 of DHTG01000106.1, forward strand.
CACACGATAATGCACCGGGAAGAGACTATACCGATGTGAAGATTTCGGTTGACGGTGGATTTACCTATCAAACGATATTAAACGTACAACGTTCCAATTCTGCCTATACAACACCTACCTTTGTACGTCATGAAGTCGATTTATCACCCTACACTTCTTACTCTTGCGTTATACTAGGCTTTGAAGCAGGAAGCTTCGCCGGAGGTAATCAAAACATCGATAGCATTTCTATCAGTTCCTTGCAAGACCTATTGGTTGGATTTGATTTGATTCCACAAAATGATTTCATCGCATGTGAATTAGATAATAAAACCTTAGCCGTTACCTTAAGCAACTTAACTACGCAAGATTTCTTGTTCGAAAGAAATCCAAGCGAGTTGACGGTAGAAGTAAGCGGTGCCATTACTACTACCTATACTTATCCTTTAGTTAGTGGTAAAGTAACAGGAAGTTCTATCTTGACCGTTGTGCTGGATACTAATTTTGATTTCTCCATCAACGGAACCTATGATTTTAAAGCCTATATCCGAAAAGCAGACGACAATAAACTGAACGATACTGCCGTTACATCACGTTTAATCAATGTTGATCTCGATATGTTGAGCATTGAACCGATTGGCGATAAAAGGATTGGCGATAGAATCTATCCGACACTTAGTTTTATGAATACAGGTAATATGCCGATTAAAAACATTCCTTTGCATTTACAAATCAATAAAGCGGCTCATATAAGAGAAAGTGTCGATACCTTGTTGAATCCGGGTGATACAATAAGCTATACCTTTATCACACCATCCTATGTGCCGACGGTTACTGAAACACAGCCTTTCTATTTACTCGAAATCGAATCAGAGTTAAGCTGTGATGGTAATCAAGTCAATGATTTGGTGAGCGGTTATTATTCCGTGGTGTTCGATGAATATATTGATTTAGTCATTACTTCCGTTGAGAAACCCGATCCAAATGAGTGCGATTCAGGGTTAACTACCGTATATCCTATATTAAATATCAAGAATATAGGTACAGGTATTGCCAATAATATCATTCTTTATGTTACGGTCGACAGTGCAGGCACCATTCTAAAAAGTTATTCCGAAGAAGTGAACCTTATTGCAAACGGCGATAGCTTATTACATAGCTGTGTTACCGGATACAATGTGCCTAATTTAAACGGTCAATATAAAGTAACTCTCTTTGTTAGCGTAGCAGATGAATCCGATCCCGTGAATAATACGGTTGATATCATGGCTTGTGCCATCTTAAACGATGTAGGTGTCGATGCCTATAAGACTGTGGATTGGTCGATGGATCAAAACATCCCCAACCCGGCTTCTGCTAGTACACGCATCACATATCACATACCGCAAGATGGCTTGGTACGTTTCAGCTTAACGACTATTACGGGACAGCTAATCTATCGTCAAGATATTCCATCCGCAGCCGGATCACATGCTATTGATTTCGATACGCAACATCTGGCTGGTGGTATCTATTATTATAGCATGGAATATCAAGGCCAACGCATCGTGAAGAAGATGACCATACAGAAATAAACAGTTTCATTGTACATTTAGTTATTAATAAGGGAAGAAGTTGTGTAAAAGCAGCTTCTTTCTTTTTTATACCATAAAGCAAATTTTGTATGTCTTCAATTTTCTCTGATCCCATCTTCCAATTAAATTTGTTATTTGGGGGGCAAAAAAACATTTAATCTGTATTGTTATACAATTAAACTGTATAGTTATGCATTTAAACTGTATAGTTATACATTTAAACTGTATGGTTATACAATTAAACGGTATAGTTATACATTTTGAGGATTTTAAATTTAATCAAGTTAGCATGTATGCTTGATAGATTTATGTAGAAAAGATATATTTCTATTTTTGATTATATCGAAAAAAATTGATCGCCCCCGATTCCAGAACAATTAGTGGGTCAATGTAACCGAAATATTCAATTAGTCGTGAAAGGTTCGAATTCGCAAGGGCTCACCCATGATGACATTGTCAAATTCGTGTTTCGTTCGAAAGGCTAAATTTTATGTATAGGCTTAGGAATTGCCGACCTTGATTTGTTTGGGATAGCACAAGAAATATTTATTTACAATTTCGGATAGAGTGCGATGGTTGAGGTGGTCGGAAAGGGTTTCCAAGGCTTGAAGTTTGCCGTTTTTGTCTAAAATGCGAATAGGCGGGAGGGTTTTATTATAAGCTCGATTTTCCATTTTCCCATGAATAACAAAATATTCGTTTTCGGTTTGGGATAGTTTGAATGTGGATGAAGTCTCTTGCTTGATGGCTTGTATATAGTTCGATTCGAAATCTTTTTCGTTGACTTCGATTTTGAATAGATTTCGATAGTATACCCGTTTGGATAGTTCGGCGAGTACGAAATCGGGATGCGTACGCCACATTTTGATGCAATACCATATATCGCGGTCGTCTAAATCGGCATAAGCCGTCAGCAGTTCATCAGTAGCTTGAAAATCTTCCACACTTAACTCTTTTTCAAAAAAAAATCTTAAAGAGGGGGGGATGGAAAGTTGGTCGCCTTGGCGGATTAGCGTTTTAGCTCGTCTTAAGATTTGTATGAGCATGGCTTCGATGGCATGTACGGTTTTATGTAGATAGACTTGCCAATACATCAAACGACGTGAAATAATAAATTTTTCAATGGAATACAAGGCTTTGATGTCGGCCACCAATTCATTGTCGACAACATTGAGCATTTTAATGATACGTTCGGTACCGATAATACCTTCCGAAACCCCGGTAAAAAAACTGTCACGGGTGAGGTAATCCAGTCGGTCGACATCGAGTTGACCTGATACCAATTGATGGAGGAAATGTTTGGGGTAAGTGTTGTTATATATTTGTATGGCAAGGTTAAGTTTTCCGTTAAATTCATCATTAAGAGCTTCGAGAAACAAATCGGTCAAGGTTTCATGCGATATGTTTTCGATAAGAATATGTTCCAATGTATGCGAAAAAGGACCGTGTCCGATATCATGCAAGAGTATAGCCGCCAGGGTGGCTTCTTCTTCTTCTTTTGTGATATTTACATCTTTGTATTTCAACACATCTAATGCTTCTTGCATGAGATGCATCGCTCCGAGAGAATGCTGAAAGCGGGTATGCGAAGCGCCGGGATAGACTAAATTGGTCAGTCCCAATTGTAGTATATTTCGTAGGCGTTGAAAGTAAGGATGTTGAATGAGGTCAAACAGCAAATCGTTGGAGATGCTGATAAAACCGTAGACAGGGTCGTTGATGATTTTACGTTTATTCATAGTTTTTAATTAAATAGTTGTAAGATTTCATTTTCACTAAAAATGGCACATATTTTCTTCCCGCTCGGTGATATTTCGGGCGATTGACAACTGAAAAGCTGTTGAATGATGTGTTGCATCTCTTCATGAGTGAGTGTCTGTCCTTTTTTAACACCTAAAGTTTTTGCTAAAGAATGCGCAAGGTTGTTTTTACGACTAAGTTGCAAGGATAGCATATTACTTTTATAGGTTTCTAAGATTTGCTCCATGGTTTCTTGTATGTTATGGGTCTGGAGACCTGAAGGTAATCCATTTAAGATAAAGGTATTTCTGCCAAAAGCTTCGATGTCGAAGCCGAGTTGAAGAAAATCGTTGAGAAGATGAGAAATCGTATCGGCATCTTGAGGGGAGAAGCTGAGTGTTTCGGGAAATAAGAGTTTTTGCACCGGCATGGTTTTGTTTTCCAATTGATGCATATATTGCTCGTATAGTATCCTTTCTTGTGCTGCTTCTTGGTCGATGATCATAAAACCGGATTTGATACGACTCACGATGTACTTATGTATGATTTGAAATACAACCGATTCGATGCTTTCGTCTGTTTCTTCATAGTCATCGGTGTCAATTTTTTGTTGTATAGCTTCCTTATCGGCTTCTTGGGGGAGGTTTTCTTTGAGGCTTTCGTATATTTTGGTCCAAGCACCTTCGCTTTGTTGTTTTTTCGGAAAAGGGCTCGGGCTATACATAGGTTTGGCTTCCTGTTTCTTATCTGAAAAAGGATTGTAATCGGGATTAGTTGCTATAAAAGGATTTTTAGGGGTGCCACCCAAAGGTATTTGACTGAAATCAATGGGTGAAACATGGTCGAAATCGATTTGTTGGGAGCCTAAGTTGAAGTTACCCAAACTATGTTTTACACTCGATAGCAAAATGGAATAAATAAATTTTTCTTCCTGAAATTTTACTTCTGTTTTAGTGGGATGTATGTTGATATCAATCTTTGAGGGGTCGACTTCTAAATAAATAAAATAGGTAGGAAAATGTTTGGCAGGGATAAGCTCATCCATGGCACTGCATATGGCATGGTGGAAATAAGGATGTTTAATAAAGCGTTGATTTACGAATAGATATTGTTCGCCACGGGTTTTGCGCGCACATTCGGGTTTGCCGATAAAACCGCTGATATTAACTAAATTACTTTCTTGAAATACAGGTAAAAGTCGTTCTTTATAACTATTCCCGAAAATGGTAATAATGCGTTGTTTTAAATTAGATTTTCCTAGTTTATACTCTTGTTTATCGTTATGAAAAAGTGAAAAGTTGATTTCTGGATGTACCAAAGCAATGCGCAGAAATTCATCGAGGATGTGATTGTATTCTACATTATCGGATTTTAAGAAATTTCTACGAGCCGGTACATTGAAAAAAAGATTTTTCACGGCAAAAGAAGATCCTTTTTCACACTGACAAATAGATTGTTCTTTACATTGAGATCCTTCGATGAGGAGTTGTGTTCCGACTTCGCTGTCCTTTTTTTTCGTACGTAACTCTACCTGAGCAATGGCAGCAATCGATGCCAAGGCTTCTCCTCTAAATCCTTTGGTATGCAGTGTGAAGATATCGTTGACGGATGTGATTTTGGAAGTGGCATGGCGTTCAAAACACAGACGAGCATCGGTATCGCTCATGCCTAAACCGTTATCGTTTACTTTAATCAGTGTTTTGCCGGAATCTTTCAGGATGAGTTCAATGCTATCGGCTTGTGCATCGACGGCGTTTTCCATAAGTTCCTTAACCACCGAAGCAGGACGTTGAATGACTTCGCCTGCCGCTATTTGATTGGCTACTGAATCGGGAAGAAGATGTATGATGTCTGCCATAATTAAGATAACATAAAGTATAACAACAACGCCAGCAAGGCAATCCAAACCAATATACGGGTCGTTGATTTGCGTTGCAGTTTTCTGTTTTCTTGTAATTTCATGTGCAAACGTTCACTGAAATCGGAGCTTGTTTCTTCTCCTTTTTGTATCTTTTCACGTTTCAGATCTTCCGCTTTTTTATTGTAATAGCGGGGGATATAATTAAACTTTCTCGATTCGTGTCGTTTAATATTAAAAAGCATACTCTTTTTTTTCTTGCAAATATACAAAAAAATATGGTATACCTGAAAAAGCGTACATGATTTCAGAAAAATGCATTGATAAGGCGGTTTATTTTTCAGTTATCAATTTTAATTGCTGTGTGTCGAGATAATTACAAATTTACGATTGTTTTCTTATAAAGATGATAAATATTATCAGTATCAGAAGGGTAATACAACCGCCTAAGCAATAAGAAAGCGTATGGTTAAGATTGAATCCTTCGGGTGAAATCAAGAGATAAGTGGAGCATACCATGGTCATAAACAAGGCCGGGATTAGGGTGATGGGGTAGGGTTTATGTTCTTTATATAAAAATACGGTGATAGCCCATAACGTAACAGCTGCCAGTACTTGATTTGCCCAGGCAAAATAACGCCATATGATATCAAAACCGTTTTTGTTATAAATGCTGAACATCAGTATGCCGAAGGCGGCGAGAAATAAAGGAAGTGCAATTATCAATCGTTTTTTTATGGGTTTTTGGTCATAGTGCAGAAAGTCGGCAACAATGAGCCGAGCGGAACGAAAAGCTGTGTCTCCGGTAGAAATGGGAGCGGCTATAACACCCAAAATGGCTAAAATGCCGCCAAAAACACCTAACCAATTTTTGGTAATGCTATCAACAATTACAGCGGCATTGCTTTCGTTCATGCCATTGTTATAAAAGAAATAAGAAGCGGCTGCCGCCCAAATTAAAGCTACTATTCCTTCGGCTATCATGGCTCCAAAGAAGATAGGTCGTCCTTGTTTTTCGTTGGTCATACATCTGGCCATCAAAGGCGATTGAGTGGCATGAAATCCCGATATAGCACCACAGGCTATTGAAACAAACATCATGGGGAAGATAGGGGTGGAGGCGGCCTGAGGATGGGTGTTGTGTAATCCTTCCCACACCTCCGGTAGAGCAGGATGATGGATGAAAAAGGCAATCATAATTCCCAATGCCATAAATAACAAACAAAACCCGAAAACAGGGTATATTCTTCCGATAATTTTATCAATGGGTAATAAGGTTGCCATGATATAGTATATAAGAATCATACAGATCCAAAAAGTGGCGTTTAAGTAATGCGGTGTCAGTTTAGCCAGTAAGCCTGCCGGTCCAACAACAAAAACTACGCCTACCAACACCATGAGTATAACCATAAATCCCCGCATAAACTGTTTCACTCCACGGCCAAGGTAAGCTCCGTGGAGTTCGGGAAGGCTGGCTCCCTCGCGACGCAGTGACATCATGCCCGATAAATAATCATGAACAGCACCGCCGAAAATACATCCGAAAACAATCCATAGAAAAGCGGAAGTGCCGAATTTAGCTCCCATAATGGCCCCGAAAATAGGACCTAAGCCGGCAATATTTAAAAATTGAATCATAAATATACGCCAGGGTTTCAAGGGTACATAGTCCACCCCGTCTTGTTTGCTTATGGCCGGCGTGATGCGTTGGCTGTCGATGCCGAATATCTTTTCAATGATTTTGCCGTAAATAAAATAGCCGGCTATCAGTAATCCGATGGAAATTATAAATGTTATCATTTGCGTACAAATACACGTTTCACTCTTTGCGAAATACCCGTGAGTATTTCATATTCGATTCGGTTTGCTTTTTTTGCCATTTGTGTGATGGATATATCTTTCCCGAAAATTGTTACCAAGTCACCCTCTTTTGCCGGAATATGTGTAATGTCGGCCATGCACATATCCATGCATACATTGCCTACTATCTTGGCTAATTGTCCGTTAATCAATACAACTCCTTTCCCGTTCCCCAAGGAACGGGGAAAGCCGTCGGCATAACCGATAGGAACAACGGCAATGAGCATATCGGAGTTTACTTTCCATTCACGATTATACCCTATGGTGTCGCCGGCTTTAATACTTTTGATTTGGGATATGATGGTGTGTAAACTGGCAACGGGTTCTATTTTTGTTTGTTCCACAAAAGGATTGATGCCATATAAGCCGATTCCCAAACGTACCATGTCATATTGATACTCGGGGAAACGAACCATGCCTACTGAATTGGCTATGTGTTTAAGCGGTGTATAACCCAATCGTTCGCTAATTGCATGATGATATTCGCTGAGCGTTTCGGCTTGTTGACGGCTAAAGGCATCTTCGCGACTGTCGTCGGCCGAAGCAAAATGAGAGAAAACACTCTCGACTATAATCTTAGGATTGGAAGTTAAATGATTGATTAGTTCCGTCATAATATGTTTCTCGAAACCTAAACGATGCATTCCCGTATCTATTTTCAGATGTATATGTATATCGGGGATTTGAGGATTGTGTTCAATGGCTTCTTCCAAGAGTTGCAGTATGCGAAAACTGTAAACTTCGGGCTGGAGTTGATATTTCAAGATTGACTCAATGCCTCTTTCATCGGGATTCATGACCATAATAGGCAAATGAATGTTTTTGTTTTTTAAAGCAATACCTTCATCGGCATAGGCAACGGTTAAATAGTCGACTTTATGGTATTGCAATTCATTGGCAAGGTCAATATCTCCTATGCCGTAACCGAAAGCTTTAACCATTGCCATGATTTTTGTTCCGGGTTTAAGCAAGGAACGATAGTAATTGAGGTTGTTAATCAATGAGTTCAAACTTACCTCCATAACCGTTTCGTGTGTTTTTAATTCCAAATAATTGGAAATACGTTCAAAGTTAAATTTACGTGCTCCTTTGATAAGGATGATTTCGTTTTCTAATTTTGAGGTATCGAAATCGGCAAAGAAATCGTTGGTGGTTTTAAAGAATTCTTTTTTAATGGTGAAACTGTTTGCTTGTCGGGAGATGGCTTCTCCTATACCAATGATATGATGGATATCTTTGGTGTTTAACAAGTCGGAAATTTCTTTATATAGCTCATATTCGGAGTGCCCGCTTTGTAAAATGTCAGACAGGATGAGGGTTCTTTTTTTAAATTGCTTTTGATTAATCATTAAATCAAGCGCAATTTGCAAGGAGTTGATATCCGAGTTATAGGTGTCGTTGATTATCATGCAACGGTTAATGCCTTGTTTCATTTCCAGTCGCATAGCAATGGGAGTGAGTTTGAAAATGCGTTCGGCAATGATATCGTTCGAGTAGCCTAACAATAACATACAAGCCCAGCAATGAATGGTGTTTTCGATGGCAGCATCGTCGATAAAAGGTATTTTAATTTTGAGACTTTGTGCTTGAAAAACGGCTGTTATTTCCGTGCTTTTACTTTGTTTGGATATGTTTGTAATGTAGAGGTCGGCATCTTCTTTTTTACGACTCCAAATGAAAAGTTTGATTTTCTTTGTTAATTCCGTACGCAACAGGACTTCGGTAATAATACCGTTATCGGTATTATATATTAATGTATCCACATTGCGAAACAAATTTAGTTTTTCCCCGATTTTTTGTTTTACGTCCATAAAATACTCATCATGAGCAGCACCAATATTGGTGAGTATTCCGATGCTAGGTTCAATAATTTCTTTGAGCACATTCATTTCGTTGGGTTTGGAAATGCCGGCTTCGAAAATACCTAATTGTATGTCTTCATTCAAATTCCATACCGACAGAGGAACTCCTATTTGTGAATTAAAACTGTTGGGGGTATATGCAATGTTATAGTCATTATACAATAATTGATATAGCCATTCTTTTACAGCTGTCTTTCCATTACTTCCGGTAATACCGATAATGGGAAGGTGAAAATTTCTGCGGTGATGCTTGGCGAGTGTTTGTAATGCATGTAAAGTGTCGTCAACCAGGATGAAGTTTGCTTCAGAAAATCGATGCGTATGTGTGTAGGTCTTGTTTATAACAAAGTTGCGTACATTTTTGTCGTACAATTCTTCAATGTAGTTATGCCCGTCATTTTTACTGCTAAGTAAAGCGAAAAATAACACATGGGATTGATGTTGAATTTTTCGACTGTCGTAAGCTAATTCTTTGATGATATAGTCCGAGTCGAATCCATGAATAAAATCGCCATTAATAATCTTTGCGATGGAGCTTATGGTATATACAGACATATAATTATTCTTTTTCTTCTTCTTTCATGATTTGCCTATTTTTAAAAATATCACAAGCCAGGTAAACGGCATTTCGAAAAGAATTGATAGAGGCAATATCTTTTCCGGCAATATTCATGGCACTTCCGTGCGCCGGTGAAGTACGTATGATAGGTAGTCCCGCTGTAAAATTTACCCCTTCATCAAAAGATAAGAGTTTAAAGGGAATCATAGCTTGGTCATGATACATGGCTAATATGCCGTCGTATTTCTTAAATTCACCTGATCCAAACAAACCGTCGGCTGAAAAAGGACCGAAAGCATATATTTTGCTGTTAAAAGCTTCTTCAATAGCGGGGATGATTTTTTCTTTTTCTTCGTTTCCAAAAAGTTGATTATCGCCTGCATGGGGATTTAAAGACAAAACAGCTATGCGTGGTTTGGTAATATTGAAATCATGCATCAAAGAGGTATTCAGGGTTCGAATCTTATCAAGGATTAAATCTTTAGTGATTAATGAGCTTACGTCGGATAAAGCGCAGTGTGTAGTTACGGTTCCTATACGTAGAGTGTCGGCTATCATCAACATAATGAATTTATCCGTTTTGGTTTGGGAAGCTATATATTCGGTATGCCCGGAATAAGAAAAGCTATCCGAAAAAACATTTTGTTTGTTAATGGGGCAAGTTACTATAACATCAATGTTCCCTTCTATGATGTCTTTCGTAGCGGTTTCAAGCGATAGTCGCGCCATATCTCCGGCCGTTGAAGTGATTTCGCCTATGTCGATTTTGATTTCATTGTCGGTAATATTAATCATATTGGGGAGTTTTAAGTTGGCGTTTTTAGCGTGTTTAATGATGTTAAACTTGAAATTTGCATCGATGGATTTAGTCAATACTTTTTTATAAAATGAAGCGACTTTCGATGAACCATATACCACCGGACAACAAAATTCCAACATACGGGGATCTTTGAAGGTCTTCATAATGATTTCATAACTAATACTATTGATGTCTCCGTGTGTGATTCCAACTACAATTGATTTATTAATCATAAGGCTAAAATATTTATGTTGCAAAGATAAGCATATTATCCTTTTTTATTCCCCTTTTTATGTTAAAATAATCATTCTAAGATAAAAAATATTCGATTAGAGGTGCATTCTTTGTTTCAATTCGTTAGACTCAGATTGTTTTGACTTACGACTTTTTGTTCACTGATTTCCACAAATTAAAATAAAATTTGTGCTCCTGAAAACAAGCCCTCAGCCTCCTTAATCACATTTAAATTCATTGTCATTCTGAGCGTAACGAAGTGAAGCGAAGAATCTGTAACAATATTGGAATGTATACCAGACAATAATGATTTCCTCTATAAATTTTGAAATAAATTTTTATCCGTCTGTGTGTATTTAATCAATTTTATGTACATTTGCATCGTAAAATAAGAAAAAGAAAAAAAATGGCAAGCATTTGGAACATACACTATCATCCGACCGTAGTTAAAGCAATTTTGTTTTTATTCCCTGTGTTTTATGTATTGGTTTTACCGTTATTCTTGTATTTGAATAAAGAGAAACAGCCAGATGCTAACATTAAACTGTTGATTTTCAGCCCCCCCATTTGCTCATACATCTTAAAAATTCTTCTTATGTGTGGGAAGTAATCACATTTATAGAGCGGGGATTCCCGCGAAGATAAAAGATATAAAAAAAGATCGCTAACAAATTAGCAAATAATGTAGGAAATGTGATGCCGAGCGTTATAAAGTAGCATAAATTGTTTATAAATACAAAAAGCTAAAGAAGTAATGAAAATGCAAAAATTAACACAGCGTTTAAATAAATAAAAAAAATAATAATTTTAAAATGAAAAAATTAAGTAAAATAACAGCAACCTTATGTGTTGCAGCAATTGGTGCAAGCATGTTTTTTGCTTGCGAAAAAGAATCTACAATTGATAATACTACTTCAATTTCAAATAAAATTCAAAAAGATGAGAGTGATCTTTTTTATGAATATGAAGATGAACCGGGAGTATATTATTGGGCAAGTAATTCAGAAATAATAGATAAAGAGGCACTTCCCGGTTGGGAAGATCCTGTTAGGGAAAATCCTTGGGGATGGGGCTCTGTAACATTTGATTCTTACGGAAATTTAACTGATATAGCATGTCAAGGTAGAGGAACTACTTGTGGTTATGCCCAGCAAAGCTGTGGTAATTATACAAGAACCGGAATATGGGTAGTATACCTAAATCCATATGATAATATGAAAAAGACTTACGCATACGAATTTGATTAATTTTCAAATTTTATTGATACATGTTCACTCTTAAGCTTAAACGCTTTGAGTGAACATGTTTTTTAAACAATATAAATAAAATTGTTATGTTAAAAAAATCACATTTTTTATTTTTACTGCTTTTAATAATCAATTTAAGCAAATGCCAAAACATTGAAAAATCATTTTCATTTCTTGAATTTAACGATGAAAAAGAAATTGAAGAAGTAGAATATTCTATGTGTTTTGAGAATAATCATAATTTATCATTATGGGCAAATCATAAGTGTTATAATAAAGTAAACGACAGCTTGTTTTTTGTCGCATTAAATACCGGATCGGATACCTTGTTTGTGTATAACCATGAAACATATCAAGTTAGAGTAATAGAATTAAAGGAAACACCTTGTTATCCGATTAACCATATATATTATCATAATCATGATTCCATTTTTATTTTTTATAGAAGAGATTTTATCTATAAACACACCGATAATCAATTCGATTTTGTATTAATAAATAGTAAAGGTGAAGTGTTAAACACCTATAGTTTAAATCAATTGCCCTATATTTATAAAGGGAATATTAATTATATGATTGAATATGCATTACAAGATATTAAGGAAAATAGAATCATAGATGAAAATTTATTAGTGCCCTTGGGTATTTATAGTCCAACGATCTATGATAGTAATTTCGTCAAATTCAATCCGAGATTATTGTGTTTATATAATTTAGCTAATAAGACGTTAAAAATGCTGAATGTTAAATTTCCGACACAAGATATTGGAAAAAAATTTCATCCTGATACTTATTATTCATTTATAAAATTATGTTATGATAAGAATCAAAATCTTATTGTTTTTTTCCCCCATTCAAATTATTTATATCAATATGATTTTGACTTAGATACTATGTTAATGATTCAATGTGTATATGATAATACATTTCATAATATTGATATGGCTTCCCGAAAAAGCAATGAAAATTATATGGATATCAGGTTTGAAAAACCTGAATGGTATAATAATGAAAAATGCTATATTAGAAGACTTTCTATTTGGAATTATAAAGATTATATGCCAACTTTGATTTTAGATGTAATGGATTCAAATTTTAATCATATTGCTTATATGTTTGATAATAAAAACTATAAAACACCATTTTTGTTAAATGATAAACTAATAGCGATCAATAAAAACAATAATTTGCCTTATTTGGTTCTACCGAAAAATATACCAAAAAAAATATCGTGGCAAGAGTATGAAGAAAATCATTTAACAAAAGTGCTTGTGAATACTAAGAATAAAATTTTAATTAATGAGTATTTAAAAAAGTTACATATTTCTAAAAACTCCTTGGTCGTTATTATTAATCTAAATTATCCCTGTGGAAATTGTTTGAAGTTTCTAATGTCTGAAATGAAGAATAATTTAAAAGACTATAAGAAAAACCATATTTATTATATTCTATATGATAACAATCCCACAAGCAAATTTGCTGAAAGTTTAATAAAAAACCATGGTTTATCAAAAGATAATATCATAATTGACAAAGAATTATTACAAAGAGTTTACGAAAAATCGGAATTAGACCATCATTATCGCTTAATAGAATATGGAGATACCATTTCTGTAGAAAAATGTACTTTTGAACAATTAGTTCCTTTATTTAATAAAAAGGTAGAAGAAAGACTAAAACATAATCAATATAAGAATAACCAATAAAATTTAATTAAAATGAGAAAAAGTGTTGTAGTATTGACATCAATTATTTTAATCTTTGCATCATCGGCATGCAAAAAAGAAGTAAAACTATCTTTTACAGGAGATATCATGCTTGATTTAGGGAGTAGCGATCAAGATGTTTTAAAATATGTAAGTGCATCCGACGGGTCAAGTGTAAGCGTATCGGGAATTAATTTTGATCTTGTTGGAGAACAGAAAGCCACTTTTAAAACAGGAGAAGTAAGTGAAACAAAATCCGTTAAAATCAAAGCGGATAAACTTGCCGGCCTTTATGAAATCTCTGTTTATCAACTTTACGGAAATGAAGAAATTGAACTAACATCGGGACAGGGATGGTTTATAACACTTGCTAAGGGCAACCAATATAATCAAATTCATATTCCGGATAGTATAGATAATGGATTGAGAATATTTAAAAATCCAGGAAAATTGGTCGTAAATTTCAATGGTAAAGATAGTGCTTATATTCCGAGTTATACAGGTGCGTTTCTGTTTACACTTGAAAAAGATGCTGTTTATTCGTTTTCAAATATAACCTATGGGGCCATAGCGAACAATCAATATGCTATTACAGAATTTCTTTTGAAGGAATCTGCTTCTGGTTATGATCATTATTTTAGGGTAGAATTGGAGAAAAGGGAAAATTAAAAAAATTATCATTTCGATTTAAGCAAAGAGTCTATTAAACTAAATGAAAGCATTCCGTCGGGAATATTGAGTTCGGTAAAACAAAGGATAAAGAAGAAAAGCGGCATGCCGTAGGTATGCTATACATAAAAAAATTACATAATTTTCAGCATTAACAAAACAACTAATCCTTAGCAAAGCTTCTAAGGCATTTCTGTCCTTGATAGATGTTATTCGTAATTTTAATTGTCTTGCAACAATTCCCCTTCAAATTTCTACGGATTAGATAATAAAATATATTTTCCTGAAAACAAGCAAAATAACAAATAATTCTATAAAAATGCTTTAGGTAATAATAATTCATATATTTCCTCTATAAATTTTTGAAATATTTTTATCCTTCTGTGTGTAATTAGTCAATTTTATGTACATTTGCATCGTAAAATAAGAAAAAGAAAAAAGATGGCAAGCATTTGGAAAGATGAAGGATAATAATTATATAAATACGGTATTTCTTTTAATCCCTGCTTGTTTTTATGTTGTTGGGATTATATTATTCTTTATTTTAAAGAAAAAACATTTAGATTTATTTAAACATTTACCTTTAAAAGAATTAAGAAAAATTCACAAAATAGATAAATATACATTTTGGGTGGTATTTGTAATTTATGGTATTCTAAGCTTTACATCGCTGTATTTTCATCCTATACATATAAATTTCTTTGATATTTCAT
>DHTG01000029.1 GCA_002411545.1 Bacteroidales bacterium UBA5266
GGATGTGCTCTACCTGCTGAGCTACTGAAACAACATTGTTGTTTTTCGAGCTGCAAAAGTACGTAAATTTTCGTTACAATTGCTTATTTTATCATAAAAAATATTATTTCTTTTATGGCTTTGTATGTTAATTATTTACTTATATCTCGGATGAAAAGAGCGCAGTGTTTCCTCCAAATATTCACGGTTGATATGGGTATATATTTCGGTTGTAGTGATAGATTCATGTCCTAACATGGCTTGCACCGAGCGCAAATCGGCCCCTCCTTCCATCAGATGAGTGGCGAAGGAATGCCGGAGGGTGTGGGGACTGAGTTGTTTTTTTATCCCGGCATCTGCAGCGGCTTTTTTAATGATAAGGAACACCATTTCGCGGGTGAGTTTACTTCCTCTTCTATTGAGAAATACAATGGATTCGCTTCCTTTTTTAACAGGAAGGTGAATGCGATAATTATCAATATATTCGCTGATAAGTTTCATGGCTAAGTGACCAATAGGCACCAAACGTTGCTTGTCGCCTTTTCCTATTACATTAATATATCGATCGTTAAAATGCAAATCATTTAATCGCAGGTTTACCAATTCCGATACCCGTAAGCCACAGGAGTATAAAGTCTCGATGATGGTTTTATTCCTAAAATTCTCGGGTTTACTCAAATCGAGGACATTTTCCATGGCCTCGATTTCTTGCAAACTGAGCACATTGGGCAATTTACGACCTATTTTAGGGGCTTCCAATAAAGTGAGCGGATTCTTTTCAATTTCATCTTGCATCAAAAGAGCTTTATAAAAAGCTTTTAATCCGGAGACGATGCGGGCTTGTGAATTAGCTTCCAATTTTTTATCTTCTGTTAAATAAGCAAGGAATTGGCGCAGGTGTTTTAATTCCACTTCGTCGGGTGCTATGGAAAGCCCTTCTTCTTCTAAAAAAAAACGGAACATGGCCACATCGTGAATATAGGCTTCGATGGTGTTGCCTGAAAGCGATTTATCCACTTTAATAAAGGTATGAAATGATTTGATGGCCCTATCCCAGTCCATTATTTTATTCTAATATCTCAAACAATTGATCCAATTTAGGGGTAAGAATGATTTCGGTACGACGGTTTTTGGCACGGGCTTCTTTGGTATCGGCAGTATCGAGTGGCACATATTCACTTCGTCCGGAAGCAATTAAACGGTCCGGATTGATATTGCCGTAACTCAATAAGGTTTTCACCACCGAGGTAGCACGCATTACACTTAAATCCCAATTATCTTTTATCTGAGAAGTGGAAGATGGATTGTATTTCACATTATCGGTATGACCTTCTACCATTACGGATATTGTTTTATCGGTTTCAAGAACGGCGGCTAATTTTTTAAGCGCTTCTTTGCCGTGCACTCCTATCGCATAACTACCGCTTGCAAATAACAATTGCTCTTCCATGGAAACATAAATCTTACCGTTCTTTTCGGTTACGGAAAGTCCGCTGCCTTCAAAACCTTGTAATGCTTGCTTAATTTTATTTTTTAAATTTTCTATATCTTGGTCTTTTTTATCGAGGATGTTTTGAAGTTCAGTCAACTGTTTTTGTTGTTCCATCAAATCGGCACTTTTTTGTTCCAATGATTTGGACAATTCATTCAATTGTTTTTCTTTTTGTTCTAAGGTCAGTTGCAGTTCTTCTAAATTTTTCAGGATAATTTCCGCTTCTTTTTTATTTCCGGCACTCAAACTTTTATAGGCTGACATGAGGTCGTCGTAATTTTTTTGTACAGATTCTTTAGTTGTTTTCAACTCTTTATTGGTACGTTGCAACAACAAAATTTCATTTTCCAAACCTGCCACTTTTTGGGTTATTTGTTTCCGTGATGCTTCCAACTCCGTTATTTTAGTCTGAAATTCTATGTTTTCCGATTCCAATGATTTTTTTTCACTTTGGCACAATTGCAAATTATCCGAACATTCTGTATATTTTAAATTACTTACACAGGAAAACAATAACATCGAAATGCTTATACTGATAATACTTATTTTTTTCATCTTAATTGAACCATTAAAAATTATACATTAATTTGCAATGCAAAATAAAACATTATATGTGGAATAAAAAAGTATAATTTATATTTTTTTTAAACAAAGGATTCTTAGCAACTTTTAATATAGAGGCATAATTAACAACATATTACAACTTTATTCCTTGCATTATCTTTTGCAACATAAACCGAGCTCTGAAAAGTTTAGCTTTTACGGTTCCCAAGGGAAGCTGCATCCGTTCGGCTATCTCCTCATAGGATAACTCTTCGAAAAAGCGCAATTCAACCAAGGTACGATAATGAGGTTTTAAACGCCCAACCACCGTTTTCATCATTTTTTTATTTTCATTATCACAATAACGCTCTTCCGGATCGAGGGTTTGATCTTTTACCTCAAAGGTGAATATTTCTCCTTCTTCATTTTCATAATTATAATCTAACATAACCATATTCAGCCGTTTTTTTCGTAAAAAATCAATACAATTATTAGCCGCAATTTTAAACAACCAAGTACTAAACGCATTTTTATTGGTATAGGTATGCAAGTGATGAAAGGCTTTTCCAAAAGATTCTATCATTAAATCTTCGGCATCATAGGGATTATTTACCATTTTTAATATCATGAGGTAAAGCGACTCTCGGTAATTCTCCATTAATTCCGCATAAGCTTGTTGATTATTATTCTCAAGAGCCTCACGAATCAATGCGTTATCTCGTTGAGTCTTTTTCGTAGGTTCTTGTTTTATTTCCATTTCTTAGGGGTATAAAATAGTGTGTGAACTTGTAATATTGGCAAAAACAGCATAAAAAACAGATCCAAGAAAGGCAGGATGCCTTTGAGTGATTTTTCTTCCAATGTATGTATAATTTTCCCAAAAACGATGTATTGAGAAATTAATCTTAGGGTAAACAAAGCAGCTATAATGTACAAATACTTTGTATTATTTATACACAAAAACAAAGCAAGTATTAGGCTACAATAGAACATAAAACCAGAGGCAGCATATAAAAAAAGCGCCAATCTATTTTTAAATTTATAATATTTGCCTGTATGCTTGCAATGTTGTTTATAAAGCAGCCAATCTGCAAATGTATGCTGTCGTTGTTGGGTAACAATATGTGCTTGCGGATTATATTCTATGGCTGTATTCTTTTTATTGGCAATTTGATTCACAAATAAATCATCATCGCTGACATAGGTATTGTAAGAAAGCACATAATTATAGTTAGACAAAAACAAGGATTTCGGGAAAGATAAATTCCGCGATACTCCCCGATAGGGGTATCCCATCAAAGCATATGAAAAATATTGAGTGGCAACATGTAAGCTATCGTAACGGATCAATGTATTTAAGAGGCCTTTTTTGGGTTCATAGGAACCGTATCCTAATACAATATAGGTGTCCGTATTATAATGTTTTACCATTTCATATATCCAATTCGGACTTTTAGGTGCACTATCGACATCGGTAATGAGTACGATTTCATGTTTGGCCGATTTAATACCGACGGCTAGAGCCATTTTCTTCTCCATGACTCTTACTTGATTGGTGGAAATTGAAACCGGATGTAAATGAGGATATTGTGATTGATATTCTTTCAAAAAGCTGTCTGTTCCATCATCAGAATTATCATTCACAACGATTACTTCATAGTTCGGGTAATCTTGTTCCAATAACGGACGTAAATAACGTTTAAGCCAATGCAATTCATTTTTAGCACATATGATTACAGAGACTCCATCATCCATGTCTGCATACGTAGTTTTAGGTCGACGAAAGGCAAAACGTGCAAATACAATCCAGTAATAAACAAGCTGTATAAAAAGAAAAAACGATAAAATAAGAATCATTGCAAGGGCAAACATCGACACAATTTACGTTAAACCAGAATTTTAATTATCAATAGGTTTTCAATAAAATTTGTTTATAATTCATAAGCAAAATTAACGTTAGTTCCATAATAAAGCCTTATTTTTGTTAAAATTTACTAACAAGATGCAGTTTATAATTTCAAGCTCCGATAAAAAAAGCAAAGCGCGTGCCGGTGAAATCATTACAGATTCCGGACTTATCCAAACGCCGGTCTTTATGCCTGTCGGAACATTAGGTGCGGTAAAAGGAGTTCATATGAACGATTTAGAAACTCATATTCACGCTCAAATCATCTTAGGCAATACCTACCATTTATATTTGCGACCTGGCATGGACGTTATTAATCAAGTGGGTGGTTTACATCGTTTTAACGGATGGAATAAGCCCATACTTACCGATAGCGGAGGATTTCAAGTCTTTTCATTGAATCATCGCAGAAAGATTTCCGAAGAAGGCGTTACATTTTCATCCCACATCGACGGCTCCATCCATCAATTTACACCGGAAAAAATAATAAACATACAACGCAGCATAGGGGCTGATATCATCATGGCCTTTGATGAATGCCCCCCCTATCCCGTAAGTCCCGAATATGCTGAAAAATCTATGCATCTAACTCACCGTTGGTTGGAACGTTGTTATAGCGAATGGAAAGAAACAAAAAGCCTCTACGGCAACCATCAATCTCTTTTCCCGATAGTGCAAGGAAGTGTTTTTAAAAATTTACGAAAACATTCGGCAGAATATATCGCTTCCAAAGAATTCGACGGATATGCCATCGGTGGTGTTTCGGTGGGAGAACCTACTGAAGATATGTATGAGATCACCTCGCTGTGCTGCGACATATTACCGACCAACAAACCCAGGTATCTGATGGGAGTAGGCACACCGGCTAACATTTTAACATGCATAGGCTTTGGAGTGGATATGTTTGATTGTGTGATGCCTACACGTAACGGGCGGAATGCTTCCCTCTTTACTTGGAAAGGCATCATGAATATGAAAAATGAAAAATGGAAATACGACTTTAGCCCCTTGGATGAAAACAGCGACTTATTTGCCGATAAAGCCTATTCTAAAGCTTTTATCAGACATTTATTTGTAAACGGAGAAATGTTAGGCAGCATGATTGGAAGCATACATAACTTACACTTTTACGTTTCACTTTGTAAAGAAGCTCGTAATCATATACTTATAGGTGATTTTCAGGCTTGGAAAGAAGAAATGATACCCGTGTTATCTAAACGTATTTGATAGAACACATTTTTTATTGACACATGCAACATTTTTTATATTTTTGCATCGTAGGTATAACTAATTAACTTTAAAAAGTGATCACAATGAAAATAAAAAACATACTTTTATCGGTTATTTTAATTTTCACAAGTTATTTAACTCATGCACAGGTAGGTTCAGCTTGTCCCAACTTAAATTTCAGNNCTATTGAAATAAAGGGTATTAACCCTCACAAAAAAAAGAAAGTATTATTTAAAATAATATTTTCTTTTTTTTTATTTACATGCAACATTTTTTATATTTTTGCATCGTAGGTATAACTAATTAACTTTAAAAAGTGATCACAATGAAAATAAAAAACATACTTTTATCGGTTATTTTAATTTTCACAAGTTATTTAACTCATGCACAGGTAGGTTCAGCTTGTCCCAACTTAAATTTCAGCCTTGGTAACTTTAACAATTGGGTGTGTAAAATTTCCAGTTCTCAAGGGGCAACAAGTACGGCATATGGTGATTTAACGTGGACAGGAAGTGTTGCGGTAGGTGGACGTCATACCATTATGACCAATATCTACGGCTATGATGAAAACACCTGTAATGGTACCATCAATGAACAATTAGCTTTAGTTCCCGATGGTTTTAACCAAAGTGCCCGGGTAGGAAATATGCAAACCATGTACGAAGCCGATGCCATCATTTATCAAATGACTGTCGATACTAACAATGCTCTGATGTTATTGCACTTCGGTGTTGTTTTTAACGATCCCAGTCATCAACCGGCCCAACAACCTTGTTTTGAATTACGCATCCAAGACGCAAATAACAACTTATTAAATGTCGGTTGCAACCGGTATTTTGTAATTTGTGATGCCGGCATACCCGGATTTATCGATTGTTCTTCCAATTTACGTTGGAGGGATTGGACAACCGTCGGAGTCAGCTTATTCGATTTAATGGGACAAACCATTTACATTGTACTTGCTACAGCTGATTGCGGACAAGGAGGACATTACGGTTATGGATATGT
>DHTG01000016.1:0-1876 GCA_002411545.1 Bacteroidales bacterium UBA5266
CGTTTTGTCGTACAACATCGTGAAGAGATTACTTTACCCTTCAAACGCTATCAAATGCAAGCGGTATGGCGTGCCGATAAACCCCAAAAAGGTCGCTATCGTGAGTTCTTTCAATGCGATGTGGATGTTATCGGCAGTAAATCAATGCTCAATGAAGTGGAATTAATACAAATTGAAGACGATGTTTTTTCCCGTTTCGGAATCAAAACGGTGATTAAACTCAATAACCGTAAAATACTTACCGGTATTGCTCAATATATTGATGCCGAAGATAAGATTATCGACATTACCGTTGCCATTGATAAATTGGATAAGATAGGCCTCGAAAATGTTAAAAATGAATTGAAGACAAAAGAATTAAGCAGTGAAGCCATTGCAAAACTGCAACCTGTTTTCGATTTGTCGGGGAGCAATGAAGAAAAATTGAACTCATTGAAAAACATGCTTGCTTTTTCCGAAACCGCCATGCAAGGGATTAAAGAAATAGAGGAGATATTCACACATCTTTCTTATCTTACCTTAAACAATCCCGTTGAATTGGATTTAACCCTGGCAAGGGGATTAAATTATTATACCGGAGCCATCATTGAAGTGAAGGCAAGAGACCTTGCTTTCGGAAGTTTGTCGGGCGGAGGGCGTTACGATAACCTAACCGGTATTTTCGGCATTCCCGATATGTCGGGCGTGGGGATATCTTTCGGTGCCGACCGTATTTATGATATATTGAACGAAGTCAATGCATTCCCCGAAATGCTGCATTCTAACCTTCAAGCTTTATTTGTTAATTTCGGAACAACAGAAACACAGTATCTGCTTCCGATTTTGAGGGAATTAAGAGCTGCCGGACTCAAAGTGATGTTATATCCCGATGCTGTAAAACTAGGGAAACAATTTACTTATGCCAACAACCTTCACATTCCTTATGTAGTTGTGGCAGGTGAAGAAGAAATAAAAAATCGTAAACTCCAAGTGAAAAACATGCAAAGCGGAGAACAACAAATGCTTGACTCAACGGAATTACTGGCTTTGCTTAAACATAAACAATGATACGCATTTATGTCCCACAAATAACGGAACGCTTGCGCTATATCTTTCATTATGTGTTTGATGAACGATGGGGAATGCCCTATGACTTAACCGACAACAAAGAGGCCTTTAGGCACGACCCTCATCCCCGAAAAATTATTTATGCTCCGCAAAATGAAAACGGAACTTTCTATTTACAAGCGCTTCCCTTATTGTTTCAAACGGATATAAAAAAGCAAAATCTATCCCTCACTTGGCAGCAAGATATGCCGCTTTGTTTTCAAACCGACGATAAAACATCGCTTCTGCCTTTCGATGTTTTTGCCGCTTGTTTTTATTTTTTAAGTCGTTATGAAGAATACCTTACTCCTAACTATGATGCACACGGCCGTTACCCCGCCGAAAATAGTTTTGCCTTTCAAAACAAGCTGATGCATTTGGCCATAGTCGACCGTTGGATAGATTCTTTGGCCGCTGTGCTGAAATCGCATTTTGCCGATTTAACGTTTAAACAAAAACCTTTTACCTTCATACCTACTTATGATATCGATGTGGCCTATGCCTATCAAAACAAAGGATGTTGGTTGACCTTGGCCGGATATGCCAAACACCTGTTAAAAGTTGAATTTCAGCATATAAAAGAACGAACAGCCGTATTATCAGGCAAACAACCCGACCCCTATAACAACTTTGATTATTTGGAAGCACTCCATGCCAAATATGCCTTGCATCCTTATTATTTTGTTTTATTTGCCGCCCGCAGCCGCTTTGATAAGAATGCGGATATTAATAATGAAAATTTTATTTCTTTGATAAATAAGCTAAAAGAAAATGCAAACATAGGTCTTCA
>DHTG01000016.1:2282-6134 GCA_002411545.1 Bacteroidales bacterium UBA5266
TTCTTTGATCTACAAAAGAATACAAGCACTTCTTTACGAATACATCCTTTGCTTTTTATGGAAAATGCATTTACTCAACGAAACGATACCCATGCCAAAAGCTTGTGGGAATACGTTAAACCCTATGTGGATGAGGTTAAAAAACACAAAGGAGAATTGATAACGCTTTTCCATAATCAATCATTTGCTCAGGATAAACAGCACACTCCTATAAAAACATTGTATGAGACACTGATTCATTACGTATTAAGTTAAACATGACGATAAAATTTTTAGATCGAAAGGAAATTGATACCGAAAAATGGGATGCCTGTGTAGCTTCCTATCCCGAAAGCGCTTCCTTGTTTGCCGAAACAAGGTATTTAGATCTTTGTTGCGAGCAATGGAGTGCATTGGTGCAAGATGATTATCAAGCGGTAATGCCTTTGCCATGGAAGAAGAAAGCATATATATACTATGTGTATCCGCCATTTTTCCTGCCCCGTTTGGGATTATATGGTAGAGAGCTTTCGGCGGGTGAATTGCCGGAATGGATAAACGCCATACCCTCTTATTTTAAATGGATAGATAAAGTGTTGAATGTTTCTGTCCCCGAAAATCCTTTTTTATACCTTCAACATAAAACCTATCTTTTGGATTTATCCTTGCCGTATGAAGAAATACAGCAAGGATATCACCAAAATCATAAACGTAACTGCCGGAAAGCTTACGATAACGGCTTGAAGATGGTAAATAACTTTTCCGGTGAGGAGGTAATCAATCTGTTTCGCAACAAGAGTGCGAAAACCTATAAAGCCGGATACACGGAAAACGACTACCGCCAATTGCCGCTTTTATTGCAAGTGTTACAAGAAAAACAACAGTTGGAAATGTGGGGAGTATTAGATAGTAATAACAAGCTCTGTGCCGGTGCTTTCTTCCCCTTCGATAAAGGAAAATACTATTTTTTATTTTCCGGACGAAACGCCGAATCGAATGCCAGTAAAGCCATGTTTTTCCTGATCGACCAATTTATCCGCCATCATGCAACGCAAAACAAAATCCTCGATTTCAACGGCTCCAACCATCCCGACATTGCCAAATTCTATGCAGGGTTCGGAGCCCGGGCAATGAGTTATGATGAAATACATCTGTCCAGATTCCGTCCTTTGGAAAAACTAGGATTTAAGTTTTATACAAAATTAAAACGATTAAGATAATCAATACGGCATATATAATCTATGCTGGAAAATCCTTACAAGGATTTTTATACGAAATCCCAAAGTTTGTACTATTTTTTGTAATTTGTGCAAAATAAATATATATTTTTGTGCAAAAATCTAATTTCAGCAAGCATGGATTGGAAGTGTATAGATAATTATAAAATACTATTATTCAACTATAAAATCAAAGTGCGGCGTCAGCACGATAAACTCTGACAATCAAAAAATGAAAAACATAAAACACATTCTACTATTAGGGCTAATAATTCTCCCTTTATGTATAATTTCGCTGAAAGCTCAAACAGATGATTTCTCTATTTCTGGGAATAGTCGCAATTCTATCCCGGGAGGATGTGCCTTTGATGGCACCAATTATTTAGTAGGGATTACCGGTGATGCCATTAGTGATTCAAATGTTACCCTTCAGTTTATTTCTCCAACAGGACAACTTTTAGGGAGCAGAATTAGTGTAGGAGAAAGCGGTTCGGCTCCTCTGGTTGCTTTCGATGGTACTAATTATTTGATAATATGGGGAGATCGTTATGTTAGATTTTTAGATAATGGAGAAGATGCAGGGATGACCAATATTTACGGAAGATTTATCAGTCCGTCCGGTAATTTTGTGGGGGATAAATTTACCATCGTTAATGATGCTTACATCAAAGGTTGTGTCAGCGGTAAGGTCCATTATAATGGCGATCACTTCTTTTTTATTTATCGTGAGGACAATACACAAGATGATTACGGTCCTGTTTATGGGCAAAGAATAAGTAGCGGTGCTGCTCTCATAGGATCTCCTATTCAAATTAGTGATAATAATGCCGGAGATATTGATTTAGCGTTTGACGGTTCTAATTATCTCGTTATTTTTTGGACTGATGCAACGGATATTTACGGACAATTCGTTAGTAGTACGGGAACTTTAATAGGGAGTAATTTTGTTATTGACAATACATCCAATAACAGTGATAATCCTATTTCAATTACGTACGGAGACTCGACATTTTTAGTCGCCTTTCATGATCAAGCAGCAAATCATTCGTGGAATTTGAAAGCCCGTTTTGTGTCAACAAGCGGAAATGTAGATGCAAAGACCATTACAATTGCTGATTCTTCGCAAGGTCCTTTTTTGCCATTGCTTGCTTACGACGGAACTAATTTTCTGGTAACATGGATACATATGGATGCAAAACAAATCAGAGGACAATTTTATACCCCATCGGGCTTGCCCTATGAAAGTGAATATATCATTTTTGATAGCACAGAAGGTGTTTTACCTATAGGAGGAGTTGCCTCTTTTTCGGGAAATAAATATTTATCTATTTGCACTAAAGTAGCCTGGGATAGTCAAAAAGCAACTAAAGAAGATAATTATGGTATTTATGGAAAGTTTGTCGACCATTCTACCGGACTAGTAGAAAATGTAAATAATCAACTAAACACAACATTATTTCCCAATCCTGCTAAGGATATGATTACTGTATGCACTGATAATATTGATGTTGTATTAAGTATTTATGATGTAAACGGAAGGTTAGTAAAAACAGTAGCCAGGACAAGTCATGAACATAACATTTCTATTCATGATTTAAGCAACGGGATTTATTTTATTAAAATTAACGCTAACTCAAGCACGCATGTACAAAAATTGATTATTCAACGATAAGATATTATTTGTACCCTATCATTGCCATTCATATCATCTCATTAATTACACTGTATTAGACTGATTGCATGTAATTTATAATTGTTGAGAAGCGGTTTACTTTTGATTAAAACACGTTAAATAGTTATGATGGCATAATAGCAATGCCCCTAATTCCTCCCAAAATTTTCATACAAAATCCCAATGTTTGTATGATTTTTTTGTAATTTACTGAATAATTGAAGAATAAATATAATAGATTTACTTGATTTTTATATTATAATTGGTTTACTTTGCAAAAAAATAATAGTAACAATTAAAATAAAAGAAATGAAAAAATTTACACTAATTTTAACAGCAATGATAAGTTGTCAAATCGTGTTCGGACAACTAAAAGTAGTACAAAACGGCAATGTGGGTATTGGAACCAATAATCCACAGCAAAAGTTACAAGTTGAGGGAAATACTTATTTAATCGGTGATGTAGGAATCGGAACAAGTGCTCCACAGCGTAAATTGCATGTACATGGGAATGGTGTATTTATTACAGGAATCCACCCTCAAAATGGATCAGTCAATATATTGCGAATTCTACCAAATAATCCAAGTACGGAAATTGGGTCTAATAAGGGATTAATAGATTTTTGGTACACAGGATTGAAATATATTAAAATACACGCAAAAAATGTTAAACTATCTTCTGACAGTACTCTTAAGGAAGACATTCAGCCTTTGAATGAAGGATTAAGTAAAATTATGCAACTTAACACATATTCGTATTATTATAAAGATGATACAACTCAGAACCGTAAGAGAGAGTTCGGTATACTTGCTCAGGAAATTGAATCTATATTACCCGAATTGGTAGATACTTCACATGAATTAATGCTTGTTGATTACAATCAATTCATTCCCTTTTTAATCAATGCCATTAAAGAACAACAAGTTCAAATAGAAGAACAACAAATGCAAATAGAAATGCTGCAACAAATGCTTATTTTTCAA
>DHTG01000006.1:0-2238 GCA_002411545.1 Bacteroidales bacterium UBA5266
ATAACGGTTTTGGTATCGGGAACGCCTAAAACGTGTTGGGAATTTTCTTTGTTAGCAGCATTGTCTTCGCTGAAATCGCGTTTGATGGTTATCAAGCTTAATTTATATTTATCACGGAAATTTATTTTTGCATAAGGAAGTCCACAAATATGCTTTGGTGCCACAATTTCCATTACACTGTAATCGTCGGGCAGATCAAGCGAAGAAACCAAACTCGGATTCATTAAACGTCGGGCTACCAAAATACCTACTTCCTGTTCGGGGGAAATAATATCTGTTATTCCCATCTTTTTCAAAATAAAACGTTCGTTGCGTCCCATGGCCCTGCAAACAATGCGTTTTACCCCTAAATCAAGCAATAAAGCCGCACAAAGCAAGCGTTGTTCCAAAGGATTGCCTATTGAAATGATTACCGCATCAAAACTGGTAATATCCTGTGATAACAAAGCTTTTCTGTCGGTTGCATTCAGCGTAACGGCATAAGAAACCTCATCACTGATGTTTTCAATCTTTTCATAATTGCTGTCGATAGCCATCACTTCCGCTCCCTTTTGCGTTAGATTTAACGCTATTGATTTTCCGAAATGTCCGATACCGATAACGGCAAATTTAAATAACTGCATCTCTCTTTTTTTTTTTTATTGCAAACGTATATAATTTTTTAATTATAATTACTTCTTTCTATTAAATAGGTTAAATAATATGTAAAGAAAATAACGTCACCCTGCATGGATGACGCTATATTCTTTTGATAATTAAATATTTTATTACTTTTTAATGTTGGGTAATTCCAAACCGTAACCTTTTTTCTTGTCTTCAATTTTCAGCATAATCCCGAAAATGAAAGCCAAGACACCTAAACCGGCAAAAATCAACATAGGCACGGTATAATTATAATCCGTCGGATTGACAACTCCTTTGTTGGTTTCAGCTAAAGCCCATCCTATTAAAATCGGGAATGCCATCAAACCAATGTTCTGTATCCAGAAAATAACCGAATAAGCAGAACCTAAATATCTGTTTTCAACCAATTTCGGGACCGAAGGCCATAAAGCGGCAGGAACCAATGAAAAGGAGACTCCCAAAATAACGATAGCTCCATAAGCCACTACTGGAGTAAAATATTCCGCCGGAGTGAGTGCAAATATCATATGACATACGAACATTAAAACAGCTCCTATTATCAACATGCTGGCACCTTTCCCCTTGGTATCAAGGAATCCTCCTAACAGTGGTGTCAATACCATGGCACCTATCGGGAACCAACGGAAAATGTCGCTTGCCGCTTGATTGCTAATACCCAACCGGCATTCCAACATATTGGCAGCAAATTTCTGGAAGGGGAAAATAGCCGAATAATACAACACACATAAAAAGGCCACCAATAAAAAAGTTTTACTGGTAAACAATTTACCGATATCGCTGATACGGAAAGGATCATCGGGAGCAATTCCACTTTCACCCAATTGTTTGTCTAATTTTCTATCCATTAATGTATAAACCGTAACACAAATAAAACCGATAACCAATAATAAAGTGGCAAAAAGCACGGATTTATCAATATGAATACCTTGTGCAATACGAGGCGACAAACTGAAAACGGCAAATACACCTAAACGGGCAATAGCCATTTCTATCCCCATGGCTAATGCCAATTCTTTACCTTTAAACCATTTTACAATGGCTTTCGACACGGTAACACCTGCCATTTCCACACCGCAACCGAAAATCATAAAGCCCAAGGAGGCTAACTTGGCCGATGCCGGAAAAGAAGGCCACCATGATGACAGAGATTGTTCTAAACTTGTACCAACAAAAGCATCACTGATAGCATAATACTTTATAAAAGCTCCCAACACCATTAATCCTCCGGATAACAAAATGGTGAAACGTATACCCATTTTGTCTAAGATTATCCCTGCAAAAATCAAAAAGAATGCAAACACATTCAACAGATATTCAGAACTACAAAAGGTTCCATAAGTTTCTGGGGTCCAACCTCGTTGCGACTCCAACAAACTTTGTAAAGGGGATAAAACATCCATAAACATATAGCCGAAAAACATCAATGAGGCTAACAAAACGAGTGCCGTCCACCGTAATACCGGTGTATCTTTCATTAATTTTATTGTCTTCTCTGTCATTTTTTTATTTTTAAATTATTAAAATTATAAATTATATATATGATTAAGTTAATTACACTTATTAGTTTTTATACCTTATCCACTTCCACAATTC
>DHTG01000006.1:2515-7353 GCA_002411545.1 Bacteroidales bacterium UBA5266
TCCATACCGAAAGGCATACGAATCATCATGGCTATAGGCGAAGTAAAAGGTATGATAGAAAACCAAAAAGCCAAAGTGCCATCAGGATTTTCGGCTATATATTGGGAAACGATAAAAGTTAACAACAAAGGCAAGGTCAACGGGAGCATAAATTGTTGTGTGTCGGTGTCGTTATCCACAGCACCCCCTATGGCGGCATAAAGCGATGCATAGAAGAAATATCCGGTTATAAAGAAAAATAAAAAGAATATAATTAAATAGACAAAATTTATTTCCATTAAAGATGTAACAAATTCATTGTCTATTATGCTTTCGTCGGTATCAACTCCGTCTTGTGTATCGGAAGGAATATATTTATAATAATCGGCCGGCATGTTTTCACTAACAGCAATTTGTGCATTGTTCTTTTCAAACATCTCAGGGAAACTGCTCCTTACCACTCCCAATATGATAATTAGCGATATTATCCATATCATCAATTGGGTTAAACCTATCAGCGCCACTCCTACTATCTTGCCTATCATTAACTGTATGGGCTTGACCGACGAAACGATGATTTCGACGATGCGATTGGTTTTTTCTTCCAACACATTACGCAACACCATAGAGCAATACATAAAAATAAAAAGATAAATCAAAATGCCCGATATATAGCCTATCACCAATTGAATTTCTTTTAAATAAGAAGCTTTTTTTGATTCTTCCCCGTTTTTATCGATGAAAGTTTGGCCCAACATTATCTTATTGGTCTGATTTTCAATATACATGTTTAGCGAATCCTGACTGATATTAAATTCATTTAAAAGAATCTCATTCGACAGGTCTCTTTTCATGGCAGCTAAAACACTTGAAATCACACCTGTCCCCAGTGAGGAAGTGGAATAAATCATTCCCCCTAATGTAGTGCTGTTGTATGGAATATATAGTAAAGCATCGTATTTTTTATCGATTAATTCTTTTTTTAAAACAAGTAAATCTTTGTCGACATAAGTGAAATGTATGCTTTTGTCATTAGGACTGTTTAGTTTCGAAAACAAACCCGATTCGTCTAAAACGGCAATATTTTGATTGTCTTTACCGTAATTCGCCAACAAGGTGGGAGTTATGATTAGTCCGGCCATAAGAATAGGACCTAAAATAGTCATAACAAGAAATGTTTTCTTTTTAACGGCTTGTAAATACTCTCTTTTTATAATGATTAAAATCTTATTCATAAGTCAAAACGATTGCTTGTTAATTATTCATTGGATTCATTTTATTGACTTGTGAAATAAATATTTCGTTCATACTCGGAAATATTTCCTGAAAGCCTTGAATAGAAACATAAGGAAGCAAAGCCGTTAATAAATCATTGGCGGATGTATGTTCCACTTTAATGAGAGCCGTAAAAACATTATCGTAAGCAGCGATCGATTCAATGTGAAAATCGTTCGGTAGCAGGGATGCTAATTCCACTTCGGTGGAAGCGGTAAACACAACTTCAAACAAATGCTGTTTAAATTGGTTTTTAATCTCTCTTAAACCACCCTCTAATATCTTTTCCGATTTATTAATCAATATTATATCATCGCATAATTCTTCAACCGAAGCCATGTTATGGGTAGAGAATATAATGCTGGCACCGTTTTTCTTTAATTCGAGGATTTCATTCTTTAACAAATTCACATTGATGGGATCGAAACCGCTGAAAGGCTCATCGAAAATAAAAAACTTAGGCTGGTGCAGAATCGTTACAATAAACTGCAACTTCTGCTGCATCCCTTTAGATAGTTCCTCTACTTTACGGTTCCACCACGAAGCGATTTCAAATTTCTCAAACCAATATTTCAATTTTGTAATGGCATCCTGTCGCGACATACCTTTTAATTGTGCCAAATAAATTGCCTGTTCACCCACCTTCATTTTGCGATACAAGCCCCTTTCTTCGGGAAGATAACCGATTTGAGCCACGTGCTCCTGTGTTAGTTTTTCTCCTTTAAAAAAAATCTCTCCTTCGTCGGGAAAGGTTATATGGTTGATAATACGAATCAGTGTGGTTTTACCGGCTCCGTTTGGTCCCAATAAACCCAATATATTATTTTCTTTTACGGAAATACTCACCTTATTCAAGGCACGAAAATCCCCGTAAAGTTTAGTAACATCGTGTGCTTCAACAATATTCATTAAAACATGAATTTAAAATTCAAGGATACAAATGTATGAAAATATTATACATAAACATGAAAATAATTTATTTCTTTTGTAGAAGCGTTGCATGCAACGTTTCTACGATGATATCATGCATTTTTACATTGCTTTTGGTTTAAATTGAATAACTTGTATGTTATTGTATATGAATTATATGCAAGTGTAGTTTTGCCGCAGTAGCCCCCCTTGAAACAAGCTTGTTTCGCAAAAATGCAGGCTTGTCTCGTTTTGAAACAAGCTTGTTTCAAGGGAAGACAAACTTGTTTGGTCACCCAAACAAAGCAGTGATTTTCGCAAACAAGCTTGTTTCAGGGGGGGGTATGGTACATAATGTATGTTGTTGATATTGTAGCTATTATAATTAGGTTTTAGTTTAGAAAAATATAGAATTTAATCTTATGTTATAGGATACATGTGACATGTGGGACACTTACGACAATAATACCACTACATGCGTTAATGTAGTTTTTGTCCTTTTTCTGCCTGCTAATTAAATACAATTAAAATTAAAAATTACGAAAAGAATTATGAATATAGTCGCAAATCAACGCATTGAAATACTGATAACTGAAAACTGATAACTGACGACTTTATTTAATCTTTGCTTTCTCTGCGGTTAAATAAAATAAATCTTTAAATCTTGTTAATCCGGTCGATTCTATGGGAAAAATAACATCGAAAGCAGTACAATAGTAAATCATAACAATTTTTCGTGTACTTTTGCAAGCTGAAAAATAATAAAAACAATGGAAGACAATCAATGCCCGAATGCAGCGGCATGTATATTGATTCATAGGAAAGACTTTGTGGATGAAAGCAAAAAGGCTTTTTATACGACTCATTATTGTTATGCCGATGGAAACGGATATAAAGCATGCAAACGCTATCAAACCGCTTTAACACTTCATTTTTGTCCGGATTTCGTTTTACCCGATTCCCTATTCACTACGGATGAAATCCTTACAAAATACGAGGAAGAAAATGATTTATAATATTAAAAACATAAGAGAATGACAGCATTAGAATTCGATGGAGACGGTTTTTTGAAGGACCCTCAAATATGGACGGAAGACATTGCCATTAACATTGCAAAAGAAGACGGTATCAACGAATTGACGACACAACATTGGTCGGTCATAAACGTCATACGCGGCAATTACTTAGAAAAAGGAATGGCTCCCATGATACGTACCATTTGTAAAGAAACCGGATTGAAATTGAGAGACATTTACGAACTCTTTCCCTTAGGGCCTGCACGCGGAGCTTGCCGTGTAGCCGGCTTGCCCAAACCCGACGGTTGCGTTTAATCGTCGCACAAAAAAAATATATTAACATATAATAACGTCGCATTATGTATTGGTATCATTGGACTACGATTTTAGCATTAAGCATTTGTTTAAGCGTTCTTTTTTGGCATTTTATCCGTTTGATACGTTTAGGTAAACCCAAGGACTATTCCCGTAAAAGTGGTAGTGTAACCGAAGGGATCGTCTACTCTTCGACCAAAGCCATGGTCGACCACAAAGAGTCGGCCTATTTACATATCCCTACATATTTTGCTGGCATGGTGTATCATATAGGCACATTTGTTTCCTTGTTCTTATATGTATTTTTTCTATTAAATATACTTATTCAAATAGCATTACCCCAATGGCTGGTATGGATAATAGCGGCAGGTTTGCTGGTATCGAGCTTTTGCGGTTTCAGCTTGTTTATGAAACGCTTATTATTAAAATCCATGCGAAGCCTCAGCAACCTCGACGATTACTTATCCAATCTATTGGTAAGCCTTTTTCAATTGTTTACATTGCTAAATCTATTATACAGTAGTAGTATTGAACCTGTATATTATATTATCGCCAGTTTAATGTTACTTTATATGACGGTAGGAAAACTTAAACATGTGGTTTATTTCTTTGCCGCACGTTATCATTTGGGTTTTTTCTACGGATGGCGTAATGTTTGGCCTCCTCATAAAACGAAATAAATATGGAAAAGTTAACAAAAGAGCAAATAGACAAGGCATTAAAAGTATTAAAGATGCCTGCCGACAGTAAATTGGTAACACATTTGAATGCTTGCGTACATTGCGGTTTATGTGCTACCAGTTGTATGTATTTCATCGCTTTGCAAAACGACAAATATATACCGGCTCGAAAAGTGGAATTGGTAGCTTCGCTCTACCGGCGCTACTGTACATTGACAGGTAAAATCGTTCCCAAACTTGTCAACGCTCGCGAACTGGACGAACAGATGGCCGAGGAAATGATCGATATCCTTTTCGGTGCCTGTACGATGTGCGGCCGTTGTGTAAAACATTGTTCCATTGGTGTTGACATTGCTTATGTTGTACGTGTGGGTCGTCAGATGCTTGCCGCCATGGATTTGGTACCGGCTACCTTACAAGCCACCGTCGATGCTGCTTTGACAACCGGAAATAACATGGCTATCCCTACCGAAGAATTTGTGGATACCATACAATGGATGGAAGAGGAACTCATGGATGAAATGGACGATAAAAACGCCCGCATCCCGCTGGATGAAAAGGATAAACATTTCTTGTATACTTTAAATCCCCGCGAACCGAAATTCTTCCCTCTTTCTATATCGGCCATGGCCAAAATATTCTATGCCGCCAAAGAAAGCTGGAC
>DHTG01000102.1 GCA_002411545.1 Bacteroidales bacterium UBA5266
AATAATTGTTTTAATCAGAACTAATTTTACAATTCATGGAAAATAGGCTTAGCTTATTTTTTATCAAGACTGTATAGCATTTAAAAACAGCAAGATTATCCGAGCGCAATGTCGATGCCACCCTTCTCAACGGAAATACCTTTAAACAAGAACTATTCAAACGACAAGACCAACTCCTCGAAGCCAAGAAAGCCTATGGCCAAGCCCTCAAGATTTCCGAAATATCCGAATTTGATATCCGCAAAATATTGTACGGAAAGTCGTAAAGGTTTCAGATATCGGTTTTCTTCCAAAAGTCTGCTTTTGGAATACGTAGTTTATCCGGATCAAAACTAGGATTTATTCCCTTCTTTTTTTGGTTTTCATAATCTTTCAAGGATCGTATAGCTTTAGGAAACAACAAGAAAATGGCGATAAGATTAATCCACGCCATTAAACCCACACCAATATCGCCTAATTGCCACGCCAAGGTAGCTTGTTTAATGGAGCCGTAAAAAACGGCCAAAACGATTAATATTCTGAGACCCCAAATGCCATAATTTCCTCTTTTCTTTTTTTTGCCGAACAAGTAAACAATGCTTGTTTCGGCATAGTAGTAATAGGCCATCAGTGTGGTAAACACAAAAAACAACAAAGCAGAAGCCACAAACAAATTGCCGAAACCCGGGAATACTTTATCGATAGCCCCTTGGGTAAAGGCTA
Source organism: Bacteroidales bacterium UBA5266 (assembly GCA_002411545.1). Lineage (GTDB taxonomy): Bacteria > Bacteroidota > Bacteroidia > Bacteroidales > WCHB1-69 > UBA5266. The sequence goes on from DHTG01000102.1 coordinate 703, forward strand.
CATATTGGTTGCCTAATGCGGGAGCATTTTCCACCAAGAGCAGGCCTGATTCATAGAAAACATTATACATTCCGGTTACTAAAATCATGACAGCGGTAGCCGTACAAATAAGCAAGGTATCAATATAGACGGAAAAGGCCTGAACCAATCCTTGTTGCACCGGATGCGACACTTCGGCGGCAGCGGCAATGATGGGGCAGCTCCCCTGCCCGGCTTCATTGGAGAAAATGCCGCGTTTTACTCCCCACATAATGGTACTTCCAATGATAGCTCCATATATGGGATGAAATCCAAAGGCACTTTGGAAAATGAGTGCAAACACGCCGGGTATCTTATCCCAATGAAAGCTTAAAACCATTAGTGCAACGAGCATGTAGCCTATTGCCATAAAAGGAGCTATTACTTCGGCAACGTTTGCAATGCGTTTCACTCCTCCGATTATTACAAATCCCAATACCAAAGATAAAGCGACTCCGATATAAATAGGTTCAATTCCTAATGCAATGTTAAAAGCAGAAGCCACCCCATTGGATTGAACACTGGGCAATAGAAAACCGCAACCGGCAATGGTGCTGATGGCAAAAGCAATGGCCAACCATTTGCAATGCAAGCCTTTTTCAATATAATAGGAAGGACCACCGCGCAATTGTTGACCGTGTTTTTCTTTATATATTTGTGCCAAAGTCGATTCCACAAAAGCGGAACTGGCACCCAAAAAGGCAATAATCCACATCCAAAAGATGGAACCCGGTCCACCAAAGGCAATGGCAGTGGCCACTCCCACAATATTGCCCGTACCGACACGACCTGAAATGGCCATACAAAAAGCTTGAAACGAGGACACTCCACTTTTTTCCTTATTTTTCTTGACGAAAAGTAATTGAATCATTTCTTTGAAACGTCTTACTTGAACAAAACGAGTTAGGATAGAAAAGAGCAGACCTCCAAACAAACATACAACTATCAAAGCTGGACTCCATACGATTTTTACCAGAAAAGCAACAATGTCTTCAAAAAGCATAGGCGATTTTTTAGTCTGCAAAAGTATAAAAATTCATACATCATATATTATTTTTATGTTTTAGTCGTTTATCTTTTTATTAAAGAATTAATATTTTAAGGATAAATAATGTTTAATACATGAGATTCAGAGTGTTTTTCTTTTTAAATTAGAAGAAAGCTCTCCTACCTTTTTTCGATTAAAAGAAAAATTATATTAAAAATCATGTATTTTTGCAAACAAAAAAAATTTAGATGAGATTAAGTAAAACGCTGTATTTGTTTCTATTGATTGCTTTAGCTGTGAATAATGCTTTTTCAGCTGACATTAAAGTTAGGGTGTTGTCGTCCTATAATGTAAAAACGGTTGACGTAAAAATCATATCCGGAAATTATATGATGTTATGTAATAATTTAAAAGTATTTGTCAACGATTTAATCCCGGATGAAGCCATCACACTTACGTTTCATAACAATCAAATACGCGTAGAAAAGGGTATTGAATTTATTGGCACCTATAATCAAATTGAATTTATTGGAAAGAAATACAACAATGTGTTCTCGTTAAGTTCTACGCAAATAGATAGAAAGCGATATTACGAAGAAGATTTAATGATTACGGCACGCCATGAAATGCTTTTTATCAATCATGTTGACTTGGAGAAATACATAGCCGGTGTAGTTCAATCCGAAGTGTTTGGCAGTTCCGAAGATGTTGAATTTTTTAAAATCCAAGCCACTGTTTCCAGAACTTATTGTTTGGCTAATTTGAATAGACATTTAAAAGAAGGTTATAATTTATGCGATGATGTACATTGTCAATCTTACAAAGGCAGGTGTACAAACGGTGATATCCTTCGCGGTACCTTTGAATCGTTCAGCGATGTGATTGTTGATAGTACCAATAAACTAATTTCAACGGCCTACCATTCCAACAGTGGTGGAATGACGGAAGATGCACATAAAATATGGCAGGTAAAAGTACCTTATTTACTGTCGAAAGTCGATACATTTAGCATAGGAGCCAAAAATTATCAGTGGGAGAAAGCCATCCCGAGGCAACAATGGATAAACTTTTTTGTAATACGATACGGGGATGCTTATAAAAGTCCAGAAAAACAAGAACAAATTTTTAATTTCCAACAAAAAGAGCGCATTGCTAAATGGGTAATTGACGATGACACTATTTCAACCAAGGACATCAGAGATTATTTTAAACTACGTTCCTCTTATTTTTCTGTAGAAATGAAAAAAGACACCGTTTATTTGCACGGTAAAGGCTATGGACATGGTGTGGGATTAAGTCAAGAAGGAGCTATTAAAATGGTTCAATTAGGATATTCCTATATTGACATACTTAGGTTTTACTACAATAATGTCAGTGTAATTAAGTATACAGATATTATTGAATTTTAACTATATATCTATAAAATTGCGATTTCGGAAACCATCACAGATACGACTTGCATGAAATTAAGTGTGATTATTGTTAACTATAATGTAGAGTATTTCCTTGAACAATGCTTGCATTCGGTTTTTACGGCTTTAGAAGGTATTGAATCGGAAGTCTTTGTAGTTGACAATCACTCGGTAGATGGTTCTGTACGTATGTTAAAAAAGAAGTTTCCGCAGGTACATTTAATCGTAAATCAGGAAAATGTAGGATTTGCCAAGGCGAACAACCAAGCCATGCGTCACGCAAAAGGAAAATATATCTTATTGTTGAATCCCGATACCCTTGTTGAAGCCGATACCTTTGTGAAAATCCTTGCTTTCATGGATGAAACACCCTTAGCTGGAGGCTTGGGGGTGAAAATGGTAAATGGCGAAGGATCGTTTTTGCCTGAATCAAAACGCGGGTTGCCCTTACCTTCGGTTGCTTTTTATAAAATATTCGGCTTATCCAAGGTATTTAAAAAATCCCGTCGTTTCGGCAAATATCATCTTACGTATCTTGACCGCGATGAAATTAATGAGGTTGAAGTGCTTTCAGGAGCCTTTATGCTTTTGCGAAAATCGGTATTAGATAAAATCGGCTATTTGGATGAAGATTATTTTATGTATGGGGAAGACATTGATTTATCCTATCGGATTTTACTGTCCGGGCATAAGAATTATTATTTCCCGAAAACAAGAATAATTCATTATAAGGGAGAAAGCACCAAGAAAAGCAGCATTAATTATGTGCTTGTTTTTTATAAAGCCATGCAGATATTTGCAAAAAAACATTTTTCGCAAAAAAATGCAAAGCTTTTTCATACGATGATAAATCTTGCCATTTGGTTTCGGGCATCATTATC
>DHTG01000005.1:0-2900 GCA_002411545.1 Bacteroidales bacterium UBA5266
GATTCAAATTCAGTCAGTATAATACCTGCCTATATCAACGTATCCAATAGCTTAGAACTATCCGATTATTCGTCGTTTACATGTCCGCGTTTGCCGAATGTAATATTTGATATAAATACCAATTACCGAACTTCAATAACAACCATGGGGGCGTATTCCATCCCCATTTGGGAGGGTTATAACTTAGTGATGCATGCTTTAGTGAGTCCAAGTGTCTTAGAGTATGCAGCTTGTGATGTGCCGGCTGTATCGGATATCAGAGTAAGTGTTAGAAATAATGGAACCGAATTGATTGATTTCAGTAATACGCCCATGCAATTATCGGTGAAAGTCAATGGAGTGGTGAATTTTCAAATAGATACTATTATAAGTTCGGGTTTATTGGCAATAGGAGCGAATGATACGTTTACCGTTACTTCTATGTTTCCAACTTCAGCTATCGGCAATTATAATATCAGCGTTTATTTAACGTATGCTTTAGATACCCTACATTCAGATGACACATTGTATGCTGTTTATGTGGTAAGTAGAATCAACTTGCCTTATGATGTAGATTTTAGTTATAATCCTCCGGAATTATGGGTAACTTCTTTAAGTGGAGATATTGTATGGGAACAACAAAGCGGTTCCGGTACGCAGCCCGACATTGCACCGGTTTTTGGAAATGGACGCTTAGTGTTTAGGGGTGCCGAAGAAACAGGCTCTTTATCGCAAGCCATTTTTAAAGGAATTGATTTAACCTCTGCATCACATCCTCGTTTGGGATTTTGGTATGCACATGATAATACGTTTGGGAGAGATGTTGTTGTTGTGAAATTAGCAACAAATGATTCTTTGTCGCCCATAATTTTAACTGCTGTCTTGCGTTATGATCCGAGTTATGCAAATCCAGGATGGAAATATTATGAAATAGACTTATCCCCTTATCAAATGGAAAACTGTGTGAGCATCATATTTGAAGCATCAGGCTTTGGAACGGGAAATCAAAATATAGATAGAATTCGTATCTTTGGATATCAGGATTTAAAATTATCATTACTCATGCCTGATTTGGATAGTTTCACAAACTGCGATCTCTTCAATAAACCCATTCAAGTTGTTCTTGAAAATTTAAGTACACAGCAAATTATTCTTCCACCTAATACGGAAATAAAATTGAAAATAAATGCTCCTCAACCTATGAATTATTCCATCCCTGTCAATGGCGTGCTTGAAGGCAATGCTGTAGATACTTTTTTATTGCTTGATTCATTTGATTTTTCGCTGTCACAAAGCTATGATTTAACAGCATATATTCAAAGTGTTGATAGCAATTCAATCAATGATACAGATCATGTAATTTATACGCTTAATCCTGACATAGCATTAGATTCAATAGGAGGAGTAGATGCTTTTCATTGTAAACAAATTGGTGAAACAGTATATGTGAGTGCTTTTTTGCAAAATATAGGTAATGTGGCTTTGAATAATATTCCTCTGCAAATTACAATTAATCACACTCATACTATTTATGACACCGTGTATACTGCTTTATTGCCCGGGAATAGTATACAATATCATTTCACTAAACCTTATATAGTACCCAATGCAACACAAGTTCAGCCATATTATCACATTTCTGTTAAAGCAAATTATCCCTGTGATGCCCAGACGTTGAATGATGAAATAGCTTTTCTTGCTTGTGTGGAAATGGATGCTGTATTTGACCTACGTATAAATGCAATCAACAAACCTCAACAAGGACATTGTGATAAAGGATTGACGGATTTATATGCAAAAATTGCATTTATAAATCAAGGGGAAGAAGATTTGTATGATGTTGTTTTGTGTTTGACCATTGATAGTGCTCACCATATCATGCAAACTCTAAATGATACTTTATCACATATAATGGCGAATTCTACCGTATATTATGAGTTTTCAAAACCTTATTTGGTGCCAAATATGAAATCAGTGGAAGATACCTATACGCTGAGTGTTTATTTTGAACGCATGGATAGCGACACCAATGCATTGAATGATACGCTTCGTATGCAAGCTTGTGCTGTTTTTAATGATGTAGATGTGCGAGCTTATTCTTCTATAAATTGGAATATGGGACAAAATATACCCAATCCGGCATGGACAAAAACTCAAATTCCTTATTCCATACCTCAGGAGGATAACGTAATTTTCAGTGTAATGAGTATCAACGGCCAATTGCTTTACAGAGAAGAAATCCAAGCTGATGCCGGTTCTCATTTTCTGGAAATAAATACACAAACGCTGTCTGCCGGTATTTACTATTACAGCATGGAATTCCAAGGTCAACGCATCGTAAAGAAAATGACGATACAGAAATAACGGTTACTTTAATATAGATGAGCTTATTATTATGTAGCAGCCTTTTTGATGCTTACATTCAATTACTGATTTTTGTACTAAAACACAGATAAACAGTTAACAAAAAAGGGATGTAAATTTATCACATCCCTTTTAAATATTTAAATATTATCTTATTAAATATTAGCTTGATTGGCTGTAATGGCTACTACATTCACGATATCTTCCACGGAGCATCCGCGGGAGAGGTCATTAATGGGAGCGGCCATGCCTTGCATAACAGGTCCCACGGCTTCGGCACCGGCTAATCGCTGAACTAGCTTATAGGCAATGTTTCCTACTTCGAGGGTAGGGAATACCAATACGTTGGCTTTTCCTGCAATTAGACTTCCCGGTGCTTTGTTGGCACCTACTTTGGGAACGATAGCTGCATCGGCTTGCAATTCACCGTCAATGGCAAGATCGGGAGCTATTTGTTTGGCTAATGCCGTTGCTTCGACTACTTTATCGACCATTTCATGTTTGGCACTTCCTTTGGTTGAAAAACTTAACATAGCAACACGGGGATCTAAGCCGGC
>DHTG01000005.1:3175-21939 GCA_002411545.1 Bacteroidales bacterium UBA5266
CCATTATCTCCCCATTGTTTATCTTTCATTATCATAATAAATGCACCCGAGACAACACTTACTCCGGCTAAAGTTTTTACTATCTGAAAAGCAGGTCGTAAGACATCACCTGTGGCATTCATCGCACCGGCCACTTCACCGTCGGCTTCTTTGTTTTTAATGAGTAAAGTACCTAAATACAAAGGGTCTTTTGCTAAACGTGTGGCTTTGTCCATATCCATGCCTTTGTGTTTACGTATCTCATACAACATATTGGCATAATATGCTATTTTAGGATTGTTTTCAGGGTCGATTATCTGTGCTTTGTGAATGTAGTTTAAATTCCATTCTTTGGCTTTGTTTAATATTAATTCTTTGTTTCCCAATAAGATGAGTCGGGCAATCTTTTCCGATAAAATAATATCGGCAGCTTTTAAGGTTCTTTCTTCCATTCCTTCAGGCAAAACAATGCATTTATCGGCTTGTTTGGCCATAGCCTTGATGTTCGTTATTAAATCCATATCTTTTAAAAATTATTTATTTTTAGGTAAAATTTTAATTCCGACAAAATTACTAAAAATTAACATGTAAAATAAACGATAAGGATAGATTATTTGTTTAAGATACCAAAGCTGCTTATAAAGTCATATTTGATGGATGTTTTGATAAGATTTGGAAATAATGTTTCAATAATCCGAGCATGAGAAAATTGATTGATAAAACGCCAATATACGCAAGAGCTAAAGAGCGGATGAACGATGAATGCTTTTCAGATTAACGACCGATCTCTGTCGGGTTTGAATTAACTGTTTTATGGAAAGTAAAATGTTAACAAAAAATTGTGAGGAATTTGTTGTGAAGATTATTTTGACTTTTATCGGATAATAATGAATTTTATGTACTTTTGCAGCTGTAATGTAATTCTACTAAGCGTAATAATATAAGGTAATTAGTTATGATATTGAAAAATAATAAAATCGGCATAACTTTATATGTAATCATTTCTTTTATATTGGGTTTTACGGCGTGTGAATCAACAGGGACACAAGGCAAGGGTTTGTTGTCGTCGTCGGGGAGATCGGGAGAGATGTTGGTGGTGTGTCAATCATCGGCATGGAAAGGTGCATTGGGAGATAGTCTGCGTAGTATGTTTATGTCATCGTTGGAATGTTTACCTCAAAATGAACCATATTTCACTCTTTCACATATTTCAAACGATAAATTTAATGCTATCTATCAGAAACAAAGAAATATTTTATACGTTGATATCAATTCTTCGTATACAGAAGCAAAAGTTACCGTATCAAAAGATAAATGGGCGTCGCCTCAATTAATAATAACCCTTTTTGTTTCGGATGAAAAAGCTGCTATTGCATTGGCGGCAACTCATAAGGATAAAATCATGAGTTTGTTTTTAGATTCGGAAATCAAGCGTTTTCAACGTGCTCAATTTGCTCAGCAGGATAAGAGTATAGATAAAAAACTTAAAAAATCATATAAACTATCCATGATTGTACCACAGGGATTTATTTTTGCCGTTAAAAATGAAAATTTTTGTTGGATGCGTAAAGAAACTAAATATTGGAGTCAAAGTATCTTGATATATACGGAAGATTATACGGATACATCTATGTTTTCGAATACGTATATTGTAGCTTTAAGAAACAAAATGACGAAACAATATGTGTTCGGCTCTCTGGATAGTTCCTATATGATAGTGGATGAAAAATTTATTCCTACTAAATCTGATTTTTATGATTTTAATGGGATGTATGGTGTGAAAACACAAGGAATATGGAAAATGGTGGGTGATTATATGGGTGGAGCGTTTGTGAATTACACCCTTTTAGATACAAAACGAAACAGGGTGATTAGTCTTGACGGATTTTTGTATGCTCCTACGGATGATAAACGAGATTTATTAAGGCAGATAGAAGCAGTTTTATTGTCAACTAAACTAGAGAATGAAACATAAGAAATGAAACGAATACTATTTTTGTTTTTTGGATTGTGTAGTTATTCTACGCTACTTTTCTCCCAGTCATATAACCCACCTTTACGTATAGAAATTGAAACACCCATGGGAGAGTTCCCTTTTCAGTTGATGCCAATGAAACAACATGGAGTTATACTGTTTTATGAAACAGGAATCGTTGAAAATAAACAAGTAAAATGGAGTATCGTATGGTTTGATACTAATTTAAATAAAATTACTACTTCGGATTTTTTTATAGATAAAGGAATGATTATTGAAGCTTTTAATGGTGACGAGAATGATTTTTATATCTGTATGCAATCCAAATCGCATAGAAGGAATATCCTGTATAATACGGTATTTGTTCACTATAATCTTATTGAAAAAAAAATAAAAGTTTATTCTTTTAATTTACGTGATCGTGAAGAAGTACAAAGCATGTTTTTGTTTAATAATACCGTATTGTTTACTACTTTATATAACAAACAAGAAGAAGTTTTACTATTCGACTTGCAACGTTTAAGTGTTAAACCATTCTATACTGAAAATAATCGTACATATTCTCTACAATTTGTTACATTCGATTCCATTACACATAGTTTCTGGATAGGAAGTCTTATAGAAAATCAACCGCATTCCGTATTGGTGTTAAATCAGTTAGATACTAACGGAAGCAGTTATTATCAACAAGAGATTGCGTTTGATCAACAATACAGGCTAAATTATTGTAAATGGGTAGTTACAGATAGTGGTAAAGCCCTTCTCTTGGCGAGTTATGTCCACGCTAATGAGATAAATTCAAAAACAGTAAGCAATATCAATACCGGCATTGTATCAATGCGATTTTCAAAAGAAGCAATATCAATACCTACATATTATAATTTTTTATATTTAACAAACGAAACACAATTACGATCCAATAAGCAAGATGTTTCATTAAATCTTCAATTGATAGTGAATAATGTTGCTCACAATGATAGTTTGTATATTTTTATAGGTGAAGTATATTATCCGGAATATCGACAAGAATATGCCGCCGGATATGGAATGTATGCTTATTCAGCTGCACCGACTACAGTATTCGCCGGATACCGATATCAAATTGCCTATGTGTTAGTTTTTAATAAAAATGGAAATTTAGTATGGAATACCCAATTTCAACACAGAGATATTTTGGTGAAAAGTTTACGTAATATTTTACATGCATACATAGATGATGAAAATAATGTGTTACTATATTATGGCCTGGGAAGTAATATTAGTTCTACAATAATAAACGATAAGACAGTTATTCAGTCACTTGATAAAATACCTGTAGAATTGCTTGCTCCTGGTGAACAGATTATTAATAATTATACTACCTTTTGTAAACATTGGTATGCCGATTATTTTATTTATTATGGATATCAAACTATTCTGTCTCCCAAGTCAAATAAACGGCAAAAAAGAAAGAGAGATGTTTTGTTTATTAATAAATTGGTGTATAAATAAAAAGTAGAGACATTGCATGCAACGTCTCTACCAATCAATATTATTGATAAAAGATTATTTATTCACTTGGAATGTTTTATCGCCTGTGGCAAAGAAATTAACAATCTGATTAGCGGATGCTAACCCTGCATTTATATTTGCTTCTGCTGTTTCAGCTCCCATTTTTTTAGGAGTGGCGAAGAAACGGCTTTGAAATTTTTCGGTCATTTCGCTTGTATTATCGGGAGCAATATCGGAACAGTATTTTAAGTCTGTTCTTTCTTCCATTGCTTTTACCAATTCTTCTTCGTGAATCACTTCTTTACGAGCTGTATTGATAAGGCATCCACCTTTGGGCATTTGAGTTATCAGTTTATAGCCAATGGATTTTTTGGTTTGTTCATTGGCCGGAATATGCAATGAAATAAAATGACAATTTGTATATAATTTTTCTACGCTATCCAGTGGTGTAACACCGTCGGCTTTGATTTTATCGGCAGGAACAAAGGGATCAAAAGCATACACTTCCATGCCAAATCCTTTGGCGATGTCGGCAGCTAGTCGTCCAACATTCCCGTAAGCATGTATACCTAATTTTTTACCTTTTAATTCAGATCCGGTTCCGGGTTTAAAGGTATTGCGCGACATATAAATCATCATACCTATGGCTAATTCGGCAACAGCATTAGAATTTTGACCGGGAGTGTTCATGGCAACAATGTTTTTTGCAGAACAAGCGGCTAAATCTAAATTATCGTAACCTGCACCTGCGCGGACCACAATTTTTAATTGTTTTGCGGCATTGATAACTTCTTTAGTAACTTTATCTGAACGGACTATTAATGCATCTGCATCAGCTACCGCTTTATAGAATTCGTTTACATCGGTATATTTTTCAAGTAAACTCAAACTATGTCCGGCTTTTTCTACAATGTTACGAATACCGTCAACAGCGGCTTTGGCAAATGGTTTTTCGGTTGCTACTAATATTTTCATATTTCTTTATTTTTTTAATTGTTTAACTGTTATAAAATAGGCAGTTCAACGATTATTTATGTAATTTTTCAAATTCTTGCATACAATTCACGAATGCTTCAACGCTTTCTTTCGGGCAAGCATTGTACAGAGAAGCACGGAATCCGCCAACGGAACGGTGACCTTTAATGCCCACCATACCGCGTTCTTTAGCAAAAGCCATGAATGCTTCTTCTTTGTCTTTGTGCCCTTCGGCCATGACAAAGCAAATGTTCATCATGGAACGACTGTCTTTTTCGGCAGTACCTACAAAAAGTGAATTACGGTCGATTTCATTATATAGCAAACCGGCTTTTTCTTCATTCATCTTTTGCATCACTTCCACGCCACCTAATCGTTTTAACCATTTCAAGGTTTCGTTCATAACCAATATTGAAAAAACGGGAGGTGTGTTGAACATGGAACTTTCTTCGATATGTGTTTTGTAGTTTAACATAGTAGGGATGTAACGACTTACTTTTCCCAACAAAGATTCTTTGATGATTACAAAAGTAACACCGGCAGGACCTACGTTTTTCTGTGCACCACCATAAATCACTCCGTATTTTGCAATATCAACTGGTCTACTCATGATATCGGACGACATGTCGGCAATCAATGTAACAGGCGAATCCATATCGTAACGGATTTCTGTACCATAGATGGTATTATTAGTTGTAATATGGAAATAATCTACATCGGTAGGAATAGTGTATCCTTTGGGGATATAGTTGAAGGTTTTATCCGCTGATGAAGCAACACAAATAGCTTCACCTATGCCTTTAGCTTCTTTCAACGCTTTTTTTGCCCATACACCGGTTTCTAAATAAGCTGCCTTTTTTTCCATAAAATTTAATGGAATCATGGCGAATTGCAAAGATGCTCCGCCTCCTAGAAACATGACTTTATATCCTTCGGGTATTTTTAATATTTCTTTCCATAATGCTTCGGTTTCATCCATAACAGCTTGCCATTCTTTCGAACGATGGGATACTTCTATGACAGACATTCCCGTGCCTTTAAAATCTTTTAATGCTTCAATAGCTGCATTGATAGCTTCTTTTGGAAGGACGCATGGTCCCGCATTGAAATTATGTACTCGTTTCATATCAATTTTTTTTATTGTTAATTTTTATAATAATTATTTTTTTGCTTTTATATAATTTTCGGCAAAGTTAAACATTTAAACAATAGCTTTATGTCTTTTAGTAAAATTTTAATTTCTTGCATTATAAATGGTATATGCAAAAAAGAAAATATTTTATATGCTATGCTAAAAAATAAAGGGAGGTTTAAGCTTTTATTTAGCATAAAACTCCCTTTTTTCGAATAATTAAGACCTATTTTTCCATATGTAAATCACATATGATGGTATCACTTTTTGTAATGGTGATGGAATCGGAGCGTCCGGTAAAAGTTGTGTTGTCAACGGAGAAATAATATTCGGCACTAACGGTATAAACACCATTTAAAATTCCGTTTATTTGATAATTCCCTTGATCGTCAGTGGTAACAGTTTTTAGGGCTTTTTCAGCTGAACCTTTGTGTAGTTTAACTGAAGCATGGTCGGCTTTGCCTTCAAGGCCGCTTTCCGAATCAAAATAACTTATTTGACCTTTAATGACACTTACTTCCAAATCTGAATCCGGATCAGGATCGTCTTCTTTACAAGATACAGTCGTAATTGCTAATGCTGCTAGCAAAATCAATACATAATTTTTTATTTTCATTGCCTTTACTTTTAAATATTTTGTTATTTATTATTGATTTAAATTAGAGTAACAAAAGTATATAAAAATTTCGATAAATTTATTGTTTCTTAAAATTTATTTTTAGAATGAATGATAATTTTCATCTACTTGATTATATCCCTCTCAATACCATATTGTTTTTTATATTCTATCTTTTCTGTATTATCATTAATAAATAACAGTTGAATACATGTAAAAGAAAATTCATATTTTCACATAAAATGTGTTTTTCTGCTGTTATGGGTTTTTTATTTATCTATATTTGTACGTTTTTAAACAGAACAGGACACAGAGGTTGAAAGTGTTATAAATATTTCTTTATCAACAAATAATTTTTTAAAATGAAAAAAAATATTGCAGTAATTGCAGGTGGTAATTCCGGAGAACATGATATTTCTATTCGAAGCGGTAAAAATATAGCCGAGACTTTAGACAAACAAAAATTCAATGTCTATTTCATACATTTGTATTTTAAAGAATGGACATATACCGATGAGCAAGGTAATGTGTATAATATAGATAAAAATGATTTTAGTCTGCCTCTCCGACATCAACGTATTTACTTCGATTGTGTATTCATAGCCATTCATGGTAATCCGGGCGAAGATGGGAAACTGCAAGGATATTTCGATATGTTAGGAATTCCTTATGCAGGTTGTGATGCGACTGTTTCCTCATTAACTTTTAATAAGAACTTATGCAATAGAGTATTGAAAACCTATGGAATCCATATGACCACTTCGTTACATATCTTCCAATATGATAAGATTGACACAAAGAAAATAATAGCAGAAATCGGCTTGCCGTGCTTTGTCAAACCCTGTTGTTCGGGTTCCAGTGTGGGTATTTCGAAGGTAAACCATGAAAAAGAATTGTTTCCGGCTATCGAAAATGCGTTTAAATACGACAATCAGTTGCTTATCGAACGGTTTGTCCAAGGAAGGGAAATCACCTGTGGGGTGATGCGTTTGAATGGAAACATACAGGTGTTAGCCATAACAGAGATAGTGAGTAAAAAAGCATTTTTCGATTTGGAAGCAAAATATGACCCTACTTTAGCCGATGAGATTACACCCGCCCCCATAGAAAATGAAATTAGAGAAGCCTGTGAAACGATATCAAAAAATATTTATCAATGGCTTGATTGTAAAGGAATAGTTCGTATTGATTACATCTATAATGAGCATGAATTATGTTTTATCGAAATCAATACCATCCCCGGTCAAACCAACGAAAGCATTATTCCTAAGCAAGTCAGATATAAAAATCTTGATTTTAAAGAATTGTGTACGGTTTTTATTGAAGAAGCTATACGAGGAAAATAATATTTTTGTCCTTTCCCCGTTTCTAATTACATATGCGTTTTCTGTTTTTACAATAATATAAATAGGTATACATGAAAAGGAACATTCTTATTAATATAATATGTATAAATATTTTGTGTATTACTTTTTTTTCATGTAACAAAGATAATATATATGAAAATCCGGACGCAAAATTACGATTTTCGACTTCCTTGGTAAGCTTCGATACTATTTTTACGAGCGTAAGTTCCATTACCAAACGATTGGTGGTGAAAAATCCTTATAATGCAGATATTAAAACCGATGTATATTTATTAGGAGATCAACATTCTTATTTCAGTATAAATATCAATGGGGTATCAGCCAAAAGTTTAAAAGACGTTGAAATACCCGCCAAAGATAGTATTTACATTTTTATTAAAGTGATTATAAATCCCAATCAAACTAATTTGCCTATGTTGGTGAGCGATAGTATATTATTCCATACCAACGGAAATAAACAACATGTGGCTTTGTTGGCTTATGGTCAGGATGCACATTTTATTATTGCAGATAAATGGCTGGGAAATTACATTAATTATAAAGTAGTTGCCGGTGAAGGGGAAACTGTAACATGGACCAACGATAAACCCTATGTTATTTATGGCTACGCTGTGGTTGATTCGGTTGGGAAGCTAAACATAGAGGAAGGTACGAAAATTTATTTTCATAAAAAAGGTGGATTATGGGTTTATAAAGGAGGTTGTTTACATGTAAATGGAACTCAAAATAACCCCGTAGTATTCCAAGGAGATAGATTAGAACCTTTTTTTGAAGATGATTATGAACAATGGGATAGAATATGGATTAACGAAGGGACACAAGATAATATCATCAATTATGCCATTATAAAAAATGCTTTTATTGGTATTCAGGCTGAAGTCCTGGAAAGAGATATGGGCAACCAATTGGTACTTTCTAATACCGTCATTAAAAAATCATCCGGCATGGGATTTTTAGCGAAGAATTATAAAGTGTATGCATATAATAATGTAATAAGCGATTGCGGACAATATGCATTGGCTTTGTTACAAGGAGGAGATTATACATTTATTAATAATACGATATATAATGCCTATCGATTAGGATCACGAGCAACGCCTTCGGTTTTTCTGAGTAATTATTATATCTTAAACAATACGATGTATCTGGCCGATTTTCGATGTGATCTTATTAATAATATCATATGGGGGAATAATGTGCGGGAGTTTGCTTGTAGTTACGATAAAGCAGCTGCCTTTAATGCAAATATTGAATACTGTTTGTTGAAATCCGATACAAATTATCCAGCTTATTTTTCTTCTATGCTGTTTAATAAGAATCCGCAATTTGAAAATCCACAAGAATACGATTTTCAATTGCAAAACACATCCCCCTGTAAAGGTGCCGGGAAAGTTATCCCTGATATACTAAACGATATTAAAGGAAATGTACGTAATATACCTCCTTCCATAGGAGCCTACGAGTAAAATATGCGTATTTATATTATAGGATTTATGGGAAGTGGCAAGAGCGTTTTTGGTAAACGTTTGGCAGCCTATGCCAACTATGATTTTATGGATTTGGATGTTTGCTTCGAAGCGACTTTTCAGACTACTATCTTTGATTTTTTTACTACCTATGGGGAAGCAGCATTTCGCAAAAAAGAAACCGCCTTGTTACGCCAGAGCACAGATAAAGATAATATTGTAATTTCATTGGGTGGAGGAACACCATGTTATCATAATAATATGAAATGGATACTAGAGAACGGTTTATGTGTTTATTTACAATTATCACCCGAAGTTTTGTATGACCGCTTATTGCAGGCTAAGCAAAACCGTCCGCTTATCCATGATTTGATTCCAAATGAACTACAGAATTATATTCGAAAGACTTTGACAGAAAGAGAAAAATATTATACACAAGCGCAATGTATTATTCCTTCTATTAATATAAAATCTCAGACCGTAAAATTACTGTTTCAAAGGATATTAGAAACTGGGAATGATATTTATAAATGAAAAACTTTATAGATGAAAATTAGTACAAATTATGGTTTATCTTACGGTATTCATTGGGTGACATCCCCACGTTTTTTTTAAAATATTGAAAGAATAGAAACTGGGAAGAAAAACCAAACATTTCGGCAATTTCTTTCATCCGTATGGATTGATTTCTTAATGTTTTTTTTATCTCCGTTATTAATAAATAGTCTATCCATTCTTTGGCTGTTCTATTTCCCATGTTTTTTTTTATGACCCTGTTCAAATGATTAGGAGTTATACATAGTTTGTTTGCATAAAAATTAACATCTTTTCTTTCCTTCATATGTTTTTTTACCAATAATAAGAAATTGTTAACTGTTTCGTTTTTATCGCTTATCATATTGTATTGATGATGTAAAAAATTACACAATTCATAGTAAATATTGTGTAAAATATTCAGAATGATATGATGGTAAAATATAGTATTTTTATTTTTTATTTTATCTTTTAAAAGTGAAAATAATACTTCCAATGAATCAACTAAATTCTTATTGAGGCTAATCAGGCTTTTGTCTTTCCAATAAAGAAAAAATAAAAAGGGAATATTAATACTAAGGGACTCTAAATAAAATATAGAATAAGTGAGTTGCATGCAACAAAAATCGTTGCTGGATGCAGTAACATTTGCCTTTTGATATGGAAATATACATATGCTTTTATTCGAAGTCATCGTATAAAACATGCCATCAATTTCGAATGTTGCTTTCCCTTGTGTACAGATTATAAGTATAACATATTTAGTGATTCCCGATTTGGTATGAAATGGGAAAGCTTGTTTACTCTTTAATTGTACATCAATGTGTTTTATTTCAATATCGTTAAAGGAAAAAGGTAAATTTCCTGGCATTATGTTAATTTAGTTTTTATAAGAAAAAGTTATTTGATGAAAAATTATAATTAAAATAGTAATAAAATCAATATATTGAATGTCAAATAAAATACAGCACAAAAATAAAGAAAAAACTATGCGATAAAAAATAATGTCAAAATAAATATAATTAATGCATGGAAATATATAAAATCATAAAATCATTGTAAATACTTTTGCCTTGACAAATAAATCAGAAAATGGAAAATAAAATAAAGTATTTAATAAAAAAAATGACAATGAGAAAATTTATTGTTTTATTCAGTCTGATGCTAACGGTATGGGGGGGATATTCCCAATACACGACTGTAGCAAATGAAACTTTTGGTAGCATTCCTGCCGGATGGTCAGTAACACCAGCCGGAAGTTGGACTTTGGAGAATCATTTATATGTAAGTGATTCCACTTCTGTTTTGGGCTATGTCCCCAATTCACAGGGTGATTCAGCGGTATTGATTTCTCCTTTTTATGATTTTCAAAATTATTCATTTATTTTACTTCGCTTTAATCACATCTGTAAAGTAGCTTCAAGCGATATTTGTAAAATTTATGTTCAAGAAAATCATACAGGAGCCAAATGGACGGAAATTCCTTCCTCCTGTTATCAAGGCTTAGATAAGTCGGCCTACCAACAAAGTCGATTTAGTCAATTGAGTTATGCTACATGGATGCCCAATGACTCCTTAGCCATTCCTACCAATGGGTGGTGGAAAACGGAATCTTTTGATGTTTCCAATGAAGTTTCCTATGCGCAAGTTCGTTTTAAATTTGTTATTACCCGTGGAAGTGGTATTGCCACACAATTTGCCTACGGTTGGTTAATCGATGATTTTGAATTGATAGCTTCCCAATACGAAATCAAACCTCCCATTATAGAGGATTTGTCGATGTTAGGAGATACCGTATATAATACAGGTCCGTTTAATATAAAAGTGAGAATCCTTCCTCAAACCATGCACGGAATCGTTAAACCTGTTTATTTGACGCTAAAATATGAACATCCAAATTTAACTACAATCTATGATACTATTCCCATGACTATGTTAGCCGGCGATACGATGTTCTTAGCTACCATTCCTCAAAAAATAGCAGGAACAACGGTTTCTTATCAAGTATATGCGTATGATACCGTAGGAAATGATGCCTCTATACGATCGAGTTTCTATGTGAAACGAGCCGGTGGAGGAGGAGTAACTGGCTATGTAATTGTGGGAAATGGTACGGTAACAGAAAGTTATATTCCCTTTTATCGATTTTATGATTACAGTTGGTCTAGGGCATTATATTTAGCAAATGAATTGAGTATTAATTCTGGTGGAGGATTAATCAGCCATATTGCTTATAATGTATCCTCTGCCGGAGCCTCTGCACCTAATCAATTTTGTTATTTTAAAGCAGTAGATGATGTAAATATATCAAATACCAATTACCTTGATCCCATCGCTGATGGGGCTACTTTGGTATGGACGGGATCCTTTAATCCTGTACTTGGATGGAACGATATAACTTTAGATCATAATTTCTTATTACCTCCGGGGAAAAATTTATTGGTTTATTGGTCAAATCATGCCGATAATTATACTACCTCTACTACTTTTTTTGCTACTTCCACATCTCCTATTTATTTGGCCGTATATAAATATCAAGACGGGAGTTTTCCTGCAGTTTCCGGTACTTTATATTATAATAGACCTAATACGAGATTTAATATTATAAGTGGAACAGATGATACGAACTCCGTCGGTTTGTATGATGTTCTCTCTCCTTTAGATAGTGTGGTAGCTGCTCCGGGTCATCAAGTGCCGGTAGTGGTTGAAATAAAAAATAAAGGAATAGGTGATTTAGATTCCTGCGACATCAATTGGTCCTTAAACGGTGTGCTGCAACCTACATATGCATGGAAAGGATATTTGCCTTGGGATTTTAATGGGATTGATACCATCGGTTGGTATACTCCTTCGGTAAATTTATACGATACGTTAGTGATTTGGGTTAGCAATCCTAACGGACAATATGACTCTACCACCTATGATGATACCTTAATGCTTGTTTCATTCGGTGTTACCGGATTAAATATGGCATATGTATCTTATCTCACAGATACAGTTTATAATACAGGTCCTTTTGATATACAAGCCGTCATATCGTCTCGTACCGGAATACCGGTGCCAACACCTATATATTTACATGTTACCTATCTATACGATAGTGTAACTACTTATGACACTATTTTAATGAATTATACCTTAAACGATACCTTTGTGGCTCGCATTCCTCAGCATGTGTTTGGTACCGACATTTCTTATTCAGTAACGATTCAAGATGCTGTAGGTAATTTAGTAAGCATTACCGACGGTTTTTATGTCAAACGTATGGCAGGTGGTAGTAGTACAGGCTATGTGATTGTAGGTACAGGAACTAATACCCAGACATATGCCCCCTTTTATAAATGGTATGATTACAGTTGGTCTCGAATGCTATATTTAGCTTCCGAATTGAATCCGACTTCAGGAGGGGGTATGATTACCAAATTAGCTTGGCATGTATCAACAACCGGTACCTCCGCCAATAATCAAACGTGTTATTTTAAGGAAGTTACAGATATTGATATTTCAAATTCAACATATGTAGATCCTCTCACTAGTGGAGCAACCTTGGTATGGTCGGGTACGTTTAATCCCAGCTCAACCGGATGGATAGAAATTACATTGGATAATTCCTTTATCCTTACTCCTAATAAAAATTTATTGATATTTTGGGAAAACAGAGATGGAAATTATGCTTCACCATATGCGGATTGGACTTCTACCTCAACATCCCCAACATATATGACGGTATATAACTATCAAGATGGCACCTTCCCGACAAGCAGCGGAAGCTTACAATACGATCGTCCCAATGCACGTTTTTATCTGATTGGCAATGCGGAAGATTCTAATTCAGTTGCTTTGTATTCCATTGATTATCCTCTCGGTAGTGTTTTAGCAACGCCAAACGGAGATAGTGTGGGTGTTAAAGTCAGTATTAAAAACAAGGGACTGAAAAATTTAACGTCTTGTAATATCAGTTGGGCTTTAAATGGCGTATTCAAAGGAAGCAAACAATGGACAGGTAATTTAACCGAAGATTTTAACGATACCATAACCATTGGTTATTATATGCCCAGAGCTTGTATGACCGATGAAATAGTCGCATGGGTGAGTATGCCCAATGGAGTAACAGACTCGACTACCTATGATGATACATTAAGTATTTCTGTTTATGGTGAAGCGGCTGTTATTGCTACTTTATCCGGACCTATGGATACCGTTTATTCTACAGGACCCTATGCTATTAATGCTAAATTGATTTCCTTGACCTCCTTAGCCATTGATACAAATGTGCAATTATACGTTTCCTATACTTATTCAGGAAATACGGTGTACGATACTATTACGATGCAAAACAATGGAACGGATTCTATTTTTACTACTATTTTAAGTCAACAAGCTTACGGTTCTTATGTAACGTATCTTATTACAGTAACAGATAGTTTAGGGAATTATATAAGCGTTGATAAATGGTTTTATGTAAAAAGACCCAATATATATAATGTACCTGATCCGGATTCAGTGTTAGTAACTCAACCTTTAAATGGTGGTGTGTTTGTGATTCCTTTCGATTGTCGTTTACCTATTAGCTGGTCACGAGTTATTTATACTAAAAATGAATTGGGTATTTCAGATACAGGTGCTGTGTTGAATTGGATAGCCTGGCAAGCCTACAACTCGTCATCCTATGTATATGCTACTACCCGTACAAATGTTTCTGTTTATCTCAAAGACATTGATGATACGGAAATTTCTATAACAGATCCTAATTATATTAATCCGGTTTTAGATGGTGCTACCTTGGTTTTCAACGGTACGATGCATCTTTCCGGAGTGTTATCAGCTTGGGAGAAAGTAGAATTTATTTCCCCATTTTTTGTACCTGCTAATAAAAATATAAAGGTCTATGTGATTGATCAACACGGAACGGGTGGAAATACATTTGCTTGGACCTATTATCAGGGTTCCGGAAATACGGTATATGGAGGTGCTATGACTACAGGAACATTAAATACCTATAAACCCTGGACATCTTTTGGCTTTACGTGTTGGCCTACCGATAGTGATGGCGTTGCTGCTTATGCATTAACTTCTCCTGCATCAACGGTACAAGCAGGAATCCAATCTCAAGTTACAGCGGTCATTAAAAACAAAGGATGGAATAATTTAACTTCTTGTGATATTGATTGGACAGTGAATGGAGTTGCTCAAACAACTTATCATTGGACAGGTGATTTATTTGAAGATTTTGTAGATACAGTTACCTTAGGAAGTTATTTGCCTAATCCGGCAAATTATGATGAAATAGTAGTTTGGGTAAGTAATCCTAATGGCAAAGCAGATGTGTCGAATAATGATGACACGCTTAAATTAAGTGTTTATGCACAAGCTGCTTTGATAGCCGAATATATTAGTCCAACACCCAGTGATACGATTTACCAAACCGGACCCTTTGAAATTGTGGCTCATATCAAATCCTTGACATCCGTATCTATTGCTACGCCCATTATGTATCTAAGCTATACTTATAATAATGTTACAACCTATGATACGGTAACAATGACAACCCTCATATTGGATTCATTGTACAAAGTAGATATTGCACAACAACCTTTTGGAACTTATGTTACCTATTCCGTATCCCTGACCGACAGTTTAGGGAATGTTGTAACCATAGCGGATTGGTTTTATATCAAACGTTTATCTGGAGGAGCAAATACAGGATATGTTATAGTTGGAACTGCAACAACAACAGCATACATGCTTCCCATGGATATGTTTTATAATTATAGTTGGACCCGTCAATTATATTTAGCCAATGAATTGAGTCCTTCTTCAAGTGGAGGTTTGATTACGAAATTAGCCTGGCAATATGCTTATGGAACACCCTATACCTATTCCAATCAGTTGTGCTATATGGAAGCCGTCGATGCATCGGTAACAAGCATTACTTCTAATGCATATGTTAATCCCGCCAGTGTTAATGCGTCTTTGGTATGGAGCGGAACCATTAGTCTATCTCAAGGTTGGGTAGAAATAACCTTAGATCAGCCGTTTATGTTGCCTCCGGGGAAAAATTTAATCGTACATTGGCACCATAACAATGGATCTTATGCCGGATCAGCTTATGTGTTTAATTATACTGCAACTTCTAATAATACTGCAGTGTATTGTCGATCGGATGGTGGTTTCCCTTCCGGAAATACAGGAACGTTAACAACCAATCGACCGAATGCACGTTTCTATATTATAGGTGGAGGAAATGATACCAATTCAGTGGGCTTTGTAAATGTGTTATCCCCTGTAGATACTATACCGGCATATCAAAGCATACCGATACAGGTGGTGATTAAAAATAAGGGTTTACACAATTTAATGTCCTGTAATATTGATTGGACATTGAATGGAGTATCACAACCAACCTATAATTGGACAGGTAATTTAATGGAAGATTTTACCGATACCGTAATATTGGATTATTTTACTCCCATTCAGGATAAAGATTATGAGTTTACTTTCCGTGTGAGTATGCCAAACAATGCATATGATTCAACGACTTATGATGATACTTTGTCGTGTGTTAGCTTTGCACAATACGATGGATATAATCTTTCGATGGATAAATTTATATCTCCTTTTAATAATGCCTATGAAGTATGTTATAATAAAACAGCAGAAGTTAAAATACGTTTAAAGAATACAGGGAACTATGCCATTTTATTATCGAATAATCCGCTTACACTATATTATAATGTAAGTGGACCCGTAAATTTCCAAACATACCGCGTGATTACACAAGGGGTAATACCGGTAGGCACACGTGATTTCGTAGTGGATTCCTTATTGGATATCTTATTTCCAGGCACTTATCACATAGAAGTGATTTCGCAATGCGGCTTAGATACGATTACCTTCGATGATACATTGCGAATGCAATATGAAGTAAAACGTATCTTATTGCCTTATGATAATGATTTTAGTGCAACCCTGACAGATATTGATTTTAACTCAACATCAGATACTGTCTTCTGGGAGCAAGATTTACAACCGGATATTATTCCGGTATATGGAAACGCAACCTTGCATTTTAATTCCGATTTATCGGAAGGTGAATCGGCCAATGCAGTCTTACATGCCTTCGATCTCCAAGGTTGCTTGATGCCAACACTTGAATTTTGGTTTGCTCATGATAATACAAATCCAAGCGATTCAGATAAGGTAGTGGTGAAAATATCCACAAATGGTGGGAATACTTATTATCCCATAGCTACTGTTTATCGCTATAATGCTTTGTTTACAACACCGGGATGGCAATACTATGAAATCGATTTGTCCGCGTATAGTTCCGAATCTTGTGTGAAGATAGCCTTTGAAGCCCATAGCGAAGGAGGAGGAGATATGTCGATAGATCGTATATTGATATCTGCCGAACAAGAAATGAGTGTAGAACTCATAATTCCACAACTTAAAGATATGGTAGCTTGTGATTTGGATCAAAAAGAAATCAAAGTTCGGATAACAAATAATACCATCACTCCCGTTGATTTTGATCAACAACTATCCTTGTTAACGCTTGAGGCTTCTGGTGCGCAAACTGCAACTTATGTAGATACTCTAAGCGGCCAAATTCCTGCCTATACAAGCAGTGAGTTTATCATCGACAATCAATTCGACTTTACATTAGCAGGAATCTACGATTTTAAGGCTTATATCAACCATATTGATGTAAATACACTCAATGATACATCCATTGCCGGCATTACCATCATGCCTGATGTTAGTTTAGTGTCTATAGATAGTATAGGCGAAAGAGCCATCAATGAATCCGTTTATTTAAGTGTAGAAATCAGCAATACAGGTAATATTGCCATTCAGCAAATTCCATTACATCTTCAAATTGATGGTGTTGTTGATGTTTACGATACAGCCGATGTGGTATTAGCCGCAGGTGAAGATACGCTTTATACTTTAAAAAATGCGTATAAGGTACCTATTGAACCTACCTATCAGTTGATGATAGCGGCTGAATTGGGTTGCGATATGGATGCTTTCAATGATAGCTTAAGCCTGGAAGGGAAAGTCAGTGAGCCTACATTGAAAGTGACTAATATATTGAAACCTAATAAAGATGTTTGCGATAAAGGGTTAACCGAAATATTCCCGCAAATAAGCATTCACAACAGCGGAAATCCTGAAACCGACGTGGTGGTGTATTTTATCGCTGATAAAAACGACAGCTTGATTGCATCATTCGTAGATACCATCGCTTTGATTACAAACGGAAACAATAATTATAATTTTAAAGAATCTTATTTTGTGCCCAACTGGGAAACCGATACTACCTATAATGTAAAAGCCTATATTTATTCTCCGACCTATGCCTTAGTACAAACGGCATGTGTGATTTTCAATGATGTGTCGATTGCCCTTGCAGATGAAACATCTTTGAATCTCGGACAAAATATACCCAATCCGGCGCAATCAACAACGAGTATTCCTTTTTATATTCCTTTAGAAGGTAATGTGTTGTTTACCATTACGTCCGTTAGTGGTCAAACATTATATACTGAAAACTTAGAGGTTACCGCAGGAAGTCATATGCTTGAAATCAACATAGATATGTTGGCAAATGGTATTTATTATTATAGTATGCAATACAAAGGTCAACGATTGATTAAGAAAATGACCATTCAAAAATAAAAATGTAAAAAAGTGAGGGTTTCATTTTGAAACCTTCACTTTTAAAAAAAGTTAATTAATAATTAAATCAATATAAAGATGAAAAATATGTTAAGAGTTTTATCAGGGATAATGTTTATATGTGCATTGTCTTCGAATATTGTTACAGCACAAAACCTAATTACCGTTGGCACTGGGACTAATACGTATGCTTATGCACCCGCTTATTCTTGGTATAATTATAGTTTTTCGCGTATGTTGTATCTTTCCTCTGATTTACAAGCTTTATCTAGTGGAGGAAAAATAACGCACATTGCTTTTTATATCAGTACCGCTCAGAGTGGATATACTTTAAACAATCAAACTGTTTACATGCGTGGTACGACTGTTGCGTCGGAAAATACCGGATACATTGATCCAACCGTTACGTCCAATGGCTGTACACAAGTATGGACGGGTAATCTAAATGTGTCAAACACCGGATGGGTTACCATTCCGTTGAGTACTCCTTTTACTTTACCGGCAGGACAAAACTTGGAGATATTTTGGAATAATATGCATGGAAGCT
>DHTG01000101.1:0-47160 GCA_002411545.1 Bacteroidales bacterium UBA5266
TTTTTTGTCTTTGTATCGAAATGGCTACGAATGCATTGCAGATATTATTTTTTATATTTTCCTACTTTACCCCTCTCAAGAGGATTTATTTTGCCGAATTTTTGGCATCAAATGAAGGCGAAATATGACACAAAACATCCCCGACGGGTTTCGATTTCTTCCATAAAATTCGAAAAAAAAATCGTAATTCGTAATTGTTAATTCGTAATTGTTCTGTCTCGCGACTTTCCTTGTAATATGTATCTATATATGTATTACTTATACATCTCTTCATTGTTTTAATAAAATAATCCGGTGTATATTCTATCCGTTCTGTTTTTTTATATAATTTAGCGACACTAAAAAATTACATTTTCAATGTATAAAAACATACGATAATGATTTTTAAATATAGCATATTATTTACTTCAATTTTAATCATTTGTGGCATACAATCTGCAAAATCACAGGTGGAAGTTATTTCACAACAAGAAATAAAAACATTAAACGAACAATATATTTCTTCCAATCGAAATATGGAAGGCAAACAAAAGGGATACCGCGTTCAGATATTTTTTGATTCAGGAAATAATTCACGGATTGAAGCCACCAAGATTCGCAATGAATTTGCCTCTCGTTTCCCAAAAGTCAGCACTTACATTATCTTTAAAGAGCCCAACTTCAGGGTGAGAGTAGGTGATTTTCGAACCCGTACCGACGCCAGAGGTTTTCAACAATCGATATCGGCCCTTTATCCGCAAAGTTTTGTTGTGAAAGATGAAATTTATTATCCCAAACACCAATACGAATAAAATAGCTCATTTTACCTTGCTTTTCTCACGCATTGCCTTTACATCCACCTATGTATTGGTTCATGCATCTTAATAAGGTTTATCTATACGGGCATATAAACAATTTTCTTCTCTTTGAAATAACTTTCATTAAACCAAAGTTCTATTGGATAAATATATACTTTTTGCGGATATAAGGACGCAATTTCTTCGGCAATATCGCCCCCTTTTAAATAAATGAGCCCATTTTGTAAGGCATTCCTGGAATGCTTACCGACTTTATGATGTACCCATTGATAAAAAACCGGCAAAGTAGTAACGGCTCTACTGAGTATAAAATCATACGAAGTCTTACTATCTTCTGCTCGCTGTTGAGCATAGCTAACATTCTGTAAATCTAACGCTTTAACTATTTCACGGACCACTTTTATTTTTTTTCCTACCGAGTCAACCAAATGAAAGGATACTTCAGGAAAAAAAATAGCCAAAGGAATACCGGGGAAACCTCCACCTGTACCCACATCTAATATCCTAGTCCCTTTCTCAAAGGAAATCAATTTAGCTATACTGAGCGAATGCAACACATGATTGACACATAAATTATCAATGTCTTTACGAGATATTACATTGATGCAAGCATTCCACTGCTTATAGAGCGGCCATAGTCTGCTTAAATTTTCAATTTGATGTTTACTGAGTTCGGGAAAATAAGTTATAATTTCATCCATCGTATAAAAGAAAGTGCAAATGTATATAAAAAAGTAGAACGTCGAAATAACATTATCTCGACGTTCTACTATTCTTAAAAAAACGTTTATCTAACAATATTCATTTCTTTGATCAAGTTCATTGCACCTGCATATTTTTCAATAATAAACAAAGCATAACGAACATCCAAGTTAATGCATCGTTGTAAATTTTCCTCAAAATCAATATCTCCCGACATAGCTTCGCTGTTACCATCAAAAGCTAAGCCTATTAACTCTCCATTTGCATTGATAACAGGAGATCCTGAATTACCGCCTGTTATATCATTATTAGAGATAAAACAAACCGACATTTCTCCTTTTTTATTGGTATAAGGGCCAAAATCTTTGGCTTTATATAAATCTTTTAAGCGTTGAGGAACGATAAATTCCGTACTATTAGGATCTTCTTTTTGCATAACGCCCTCAATAGTTGTATAGTAATTATAAAAGACAGCATCCCTAGGTTTATAGGAACCTACGGTTCCATAGGTTAATCGCAGGGTTGAATTGGCATCGGGAGCCATTGCTTTGCCTTTATTTATCTCCAATATACCTTCGGTAAACAAACGATTGGCTGCACCAATTTGTTTACTACTCTCACTCATTGATTTACTCAATTCTCTATATTTCATATAAATGCTATTTCCGGCAAGCATCGCTAAATCTTTTTTCAAGACCTTTACGTTAGGTTTTTCAAGAAAAGCCTTAAAAGTTTCTTCGGATGCAAATACAGATTTCTCAAGCATGGTTTGGGCGTATTTGTTAAAATCGCCTTTATATTTCTTATATACTTGAGCTATAAAATCAGGATAAAATTGGGGATCCATATTTTTATAGGTATAATCAAATAAAGCCGCTATTAATTTTTGCTCTGTTGCGGGATTAAAATCTTTATAAAAATCAGCAGCAACTTCTTTTAACTTTTTGGTTAATCCATCAATTTTACTTTGATCATCCGATTCCAAGGCTGCAATCAATCCCGAACATTGTACGGCAAAATAAGGCAATTCAGGTCCGCTTAGCATTCCTTCGAGTATATACATACGCGCTATGGCATAGGGTTTACGTTCTGCATAGGCTTTTTCTAATACGGAAAGCACTTCTTTATAATTTTCATCTTTGCTCTCAGCCCATTGAGCATATTTCTTTTCAATTTCGCGTTTAATATCCATGGTATTTAACGCTTTCAAGGCTTTGTTTTGTTCGTTGGAATATTTCCAATAATTGGAACAACTGGCATATTTCGAAGCATATTTAATTCTTATGGCTTGATCGGAAGCCATTTCTTTACGCAATACATTAATCTTCACATCCCTGATTTCATAACGCAATTTATTGGTAACATCCATGGTTTCTTGTAATCCATACGAACTTATGTATCGATTGGTTGTACCGGGAAATCCCATAATCATGGCAAAGTCACCATCTTGTATACCTTTAGCACTGACAGGTAAATAATGTTTTGGTTTCAAGGGAACATTTTCTTTGGCATAAGGAGCCGGCGAACCATCGGGAGCTGTATAAACACGAAACATCGAAAAATCAGCTGTATGACGAGGCCACATCCAGTTATCTGTATCACCACCGAATTTTCCCATAGAGGATGGCGGAGCCCCTACTAAACGAACATCTTCATAGATAATGTATACAAATAAAAAGAATTGATTATTATTGAATACATCCGTTACATATGCATGGTATTTAGTATCTTTGATTGCTTCGTCCGATATTTTTTTGGAAATCTTTTCAATAGCTTCATTTCTTTTCTCTTCCGTCATATCGCCATGTATAGTTGACATAACACGTTCCGTAACATCTTCCATGCTAACTAAAATAGAAGCCGTTATTCCTTCATTGGGCAATTCTTGATCTTTGGAATAAGCCCAAAAACCATCGGCTAAATAATCATGTTCGACACTAGAATGCGATTGTATCATACCATAACCGCAATGATGATTGGTAAAAAACAATCCTTCGGGGGAAACAATTTCTCCGGTACAAAAGTGCCAAAACGGACGACCTGCATTTCCTAAGCCAATAACAGCATCTTTTAAACTCGAATGATTGACATCATAAATCTGTTCTGCACTTAATTTTAATCCTTTTTTTTGCATTTCGCTTATGTTTTGATCTTTTAATAACATAAGCAACCACATCCCCTCATCTGCTCGCACCATCGATAGTTGTAACATCAAAACGGCACTAAGTAAAAATGATAACTTTCTCATTGTAATTATTTTGATTAATATATTAATAGTATACTTTAAGTTTGCAAATATATTATTTTTTCTCATACGATAGAAATAAATCTATTTGCTTCATATTTCAGACATTGAAGGGAAATTAACCAAAATGTTTAGTCGTGATATATAAAAAAAGATTTGATTATGTAAACATACGAAATTCTTGTATTTTATTCACAATTACAAGATTCCGAAAAATAAAAGGTAGTATGAGGCAAAAGACGTTGAAGGTCTTGTTTACGTAAATCATTCATATAAATGACTCTCATATCCACAATGCGCAAATTATCTTTTAATGCGTTTATTTCAAGAGGAAAAGTTATGATGGAATTACTCCAAATATCTAAATACTCCAACTTTTTGAGATGTTTAAAATCAGCCGGAATTTCAATTAAATAATTCTGACTAAGCGTAAGATGTGTCAAATTCACTAAATTACCTATTTCAGGCGGAATACTGGTTAAATGATTTTTTGATACATCTAAAATCACTAAATTCGTGAGTTGAAATACCTCTAAAGGAATTTCTTTCAAGCGCATACGATTGAGGTGTAGCTCTTGTAGATTTCTGAATTTCGACAACTCTGTCCCTAAATTTTCAATTTTTTTCCATTTCAACGATAATCTTAACACACTATCGGGATGAACATTATTAGCATGAGCAAGTGATTTATAAATCATTGCATTCGCTAATGTTGCCGAATCTAACAATTGTGCTCTTGCAAATCCTGAAAGGATCAAACAGATTGAAAACACAAATGCCTTTTTCATTTTTGTATGAATTTAATTAATGATGTATAGTTTTAACGATGGATTTCAATAAATAGTCTATATATAGCCACTTTATTCAAAATTTCTACACTATTTTTTCATACATTTGCAAACAAAAAAAACAATGCCTTTACTTGCTGATTCAGACGTTTTTTATGCTTTGAGGAAACAACATCCGGTTTTCACCTACCATGCTTTTGATTATAAAATCGAGCACAATCATTTAATGCTCACTTTCGATTTCAGTATCGGCAAAGGTATTCATTTCAGGCCGAAAACGCAAATTCCTTTTCATAACGGCTATACCCAATTTTACAAAACCACTTCCATCCAGTCCTTAGAAAACATTATTTTTCATATCGGCATGATTGAACTCATCAGTTATTGGAAATGCTGTTGTTCTCCAAAAATCATCATCGAAGCCGGGTATGTAGATGCCGAAGCCATCGCTTGGTGGAAAAAAATATATTATCATGGCTTGGGCGAATTTTTTTATTGCAACCACATTCAAACGGACTTCGATCACTTTGTGGAAATTACCGCTCATCCAACAAAGCAATTTCATCGACAAACGTTTACACTAAACGACGAAACCATCGTTCCGGTGGGAGGAGGCAAAGATTCACCCGTAACGCTCGAATTACTGAAAAAACAACACAGTATTCCTATGATTATCAATCCAAGGCAAGCCACCTTAGCATGTGTTCAGATGGCCGGATATGAGAATAACTTCCTCCAAATCAATCGAACTATTGATTCTACCCTATTAGATTTAAATGCCAAAGGATATTTAAACGGACACACTCCTTTTTCGGCCATGTTAGCATTCTATAGTGTATTATTAGCCGTATTGTCACAAAAAAAACACATCGCCCTATCGAATGAATCCAGTGCCAATGAAGCCACCGTCAAGAATATGGATGTAAACCATCAATATTCCAAATCCTATGAATTTGAATCGGATTTCAGAAACTATATTTCAAAATACGTAAACACGGATATTAATTATTACAGTTTTTTACGACCTTTGAGTGAATTACAAATTGCCTATTTATTTGCTCAACTCCCTTCCTATTTTCCGGTATTTAAAAGTTGTAATGTAGGGAGCAAAACCGATATCTGGTGTGGCACTTGTTCCAAATGTTTGTTTACCTATATCATTCTTTCTCCATTTATCGAGATAGAAGCTATAACACAGATATTTGGCTCTAATTTATTGAATAATAAGACACTGATTCCCGTTTTAAAAGAGTTGATAGGCGAATCGGAAGTGAAACCTTTTGAGTGTGTCGGTACACGGGAAGAAGTATGCATCGCTCTTTGCGAAGCATGTAAACGCAACCATCCACTTCCAACTCTTTTACAATATTTTCAATCAACTCCCTTGTATGAACAATATAAAGACACTGATTTCAAAACAAGTTTAACTCGCTTTGAAAACAAACATTTTTTAACAGAAGATCTTTGGATGCTGTTAACAAGTAAATTTTAAATAATATCATCAAACACAAGCATATAAATCGCATACTTTATCAAGTATATAATTTGATAAAAATCTTTGATTTTTCTTTGACAATTAGTCTTAATTATATACTTTTGCACAAAAAAAAATTAAAAGCGATGAAAATAGCCGTTATAGGAGTTACCGGATTAGTAGGCAATGTAATATTAAAAGTTTTAGAAGAACGTCACATTCCCATAAGCACCTTTTTAGCTGTAGCTTCTGAACGTTCGACAGGGAAAAGTATACAGTTCAATGGGAAAGAATACCATATTATTTCCATATCAGAGGCCATTGATGCACGTCCCGACATTGCCATTTTTTCTGCCGGAAGTAGCACTTCCAAACAATATGCCCCTTTGTTTGCTGAAAAGGGCACCTATGTAATTGACAATTCATCGGCATGGCGCATGTACGATCATATTCCTTTAATCGTACCCGAAATCAATATCGAACAATTGAATGCAAGCGATCATATTATTGCAAACCCCAATTGTTCTACCATACAAATGCTCATGGCATTGTATCCTTTACATAAAGCTTTCGACATTAAGCGTATTGTCGTATCAACCTATCAATCGGTAACAGGCACCGGTATGATTGCACTGAACCAGTTACATTGCGAACGGAAAAACTTTGCTTGTCAAAAGGCATACCCCTATCCTATCGATTTAAATATCATACCACACGGAGGGACATTTGAGGATAATGCTTATACAAGCGAAGAAATGAAACTAGTCAATGAATCACGTAAAATACTATCTGACGATTCCTTACAAATCACGGCTACCGTTGTCAGGGTTCCGGTTAAAGGTGGTCATTCCTTATCGGTCAATGTTGAATTCGAAAAAGATTTTAGTTTAAGCCGGGTATATGAAGAATTAGAAAATATGCCGGGTATAAGCATTATCGATAATCCTTCTGAAAACAAATACCCTATGCCTTTATATGCAGAAGGAAAAGATGAAGTGTTTGTAGGTCGTATACGTCGGGATTTTTCTCGAGAAGGGTGTATTAATTTATGGATAGTATCCGACAACCTACGCAAAGGGGCTGCCACTAATGCCGTTCAGATAGCAGAACATATCATTGCACAAAATTGGATAAGCAAAACCGGCCAATAGTTATTTCCTCATTCTTGCTACAGGAATGCCTAACTGTTCCCGATATTTAGCAACGGTCCGTCGGGCAATATTATATCCTTTTTTATTAAGAATTTTACATAACATATCATCGGTCAGTGGCTTTGCTTTATTTTCATTATCAATAGCATCCGATAATATCTTTTTAATTTCGCGCGAAGACACTTCTTTGCCGTCATTTTTTTGCATGGATTCCGAAAAGAAAAACTTCAAGGAATACAAACCATAAGGAGTCAGCACATATTTACTACTTACTACCCGCGAAACTGTTGAAATATCCATGCCGATGGTATCGGCAATATCTTTTAATATCATGGGTTTGATGGAAGTTTCATCGCCGGTTTGAAAGAAATTCTTTTGGTATTCCATGATGGTATACATGGTATTGTATAAAGTCATTTCACGTTGACTGATAGAGTCGATAAACCATTCTGCCGATTGTACTTTTTGTTTAACAAAATCCAAAGCTGCTTTTTTTTCTTCTTGTGAGATACTCTTTTTATCTTTGATTTCATTGTATAAACCCGCATAGGATTTCCTCACCCTCAACTCAGGTATATTATAATTAGGTAATATGAGGTGCAATGAACCGTCTTTATCGTTATGTGTTACGATAAAATCGGGGGCAACATAAGAAGCTTCTCTTTGAATATCGTTCGATAAATAGCCCGGTTTAGGATCCAGTTTTAAGAGGATGGCCAATATTTCATCAAATTCAGATTGAGTACATCGCAGACGTTGTATAATTTTTTCATAATGCTTTTTGCTGAATTCATCAAAATAACTTTTAATGATTTTCCTTGCCATTAGAATATATTTAGTATCTTCCATACGTTCCAATTGCAACAAAAGACATTCTTGTAAGGTCAAAGCTCCTACACCGGGTGGGTCTAAAGCATGGATAACTTCTTTGATGATTTTCTGTACCTTTTCCTGTGTAGTAAGCATTCGCATATTAAAAAGCAAATCGTTAACAATTTCTTTGGCCGTACGTTGTAAATATCCGGATTCATCAATACTGCCGATAATATATTGTGCTATTTGTAAGTCTTCGGCTGACAATGAAAACATTCCCAATTGCAAATGTAAACTTTCCTGAAAACTTTGACGGGAAATATAAGGTATTTCTTTCACTTCATCCTCCGAATTATCTTTTCCTTGACTTCCTCTATAGCCTTTTATATCATCATAATCTTCGGCAAAATAATCATCTAAATCTTGCATGGAATCATAGGTCTGTTCCGAATCAGAAGTACTATCTGCTTCTGAAAGCATAGCATCGTCGGTGAATTCATCCATATTATCATTTGAATCGTTAATCGCATTGTCTTCAAAATCATCAGATTCAAGCGCCGGATTGTCTTCCAATTCTTGTTTAATACGTTGTTCCAATGAAATGGTAGG
This sequence comes from Bacteroidales bacterium UBA5266, assembly GCA_002411545.1. GTDB lineage: Bacteria > Bacteroidota > Bacteroidia > Bacteroidales > WCHB1-69 > UBA5266. Next base: position 8,580 of record DHTG01000101.1, read on the forward strand.
TATTTGCAATAATTTCATGAGCAATATCTGCCTCGGTGATAATTTTTGCGTTAAACGTAATTCCTGTTTTTGTGATAACATAGATTCAATTATTGTACTTGTTTATCTGTTAATCATACGATTTACATCTAAACCGTATTGTTCTTCCATTCGAATACCTAACGTAGACAAGCGATCTAATATTGTATTATAAATTTCGGGTATAACCGGTCTGTGTACACCACTGACTGTTATTTTATGTTGAGCCAACATATCCACAGCAATAGCCGCAGGCAATGCCACCGTTTTAGCAATGGATGTATCTCCACCGGGTATGCCAAAATCCAATAATCTCGAAACTATCATTTCACGATTTCCATCCGGATAGGATGCGATAAAATTATGTTGCATCACACTCATATCTCTTTCGTGAGCTTGTTGCATCATACGTTCAATCATAGCATCGGAGGTAATTTCATAAGCGGAATCTATGGTCCGATTCATGGGTTGTTCCGACAAATAGCCTAAATATTCTATGGCTTGTATGGCTACTGCATGTTCATCCAATTGCAAATAGGAGGCTAATTTATTCTTCAAATCAGTAGTAGTATCGGCATTAATTTTACGAGCTATGTATTGCGCATAAGTTAATCCGGTAAGGTCTTCTTCCTCAGGCAAAGTTAATCCCAATCGTTTCAAAGCATCCAAACTCTCGCACCATCCTTTGTAACGCAATGTTCCTCTAAACATAGTCTTTGCCTCGGGAATACCATAAATATCAATGTATGACAAAGAATCACGATTCGGATACACTTCAAGGCTTTCTAATTCCGGAAAATCGATGGTAAAGACATCTTTAAATAAATTTTCGGTCGGAATGTGCACCACTTTTCCTTGTTTTTTATATACAGCCTCATTATTTCCGGCTAATACTACCCCCTTAGGACTCCATGAAAATTTATATCGAAACGGATTGTCGTTCGATGATTCAGGGGCTGGCAAAGCTCCGCACAAGGAATAAAACTCTTCTACTTTACCTCCTTTTGCATGTATAGCATCAATGATACGCATCGCCGACATATGGTCGATGCCCGGATCTAAGCCTAATTCGTTCAGTATGGCTATTCCCTTTTTTTTAGCTTCTGCATCTAATGCCTGCATTTCGGGTTTGATATAGGAAGCCGTTACCATATGTTTTCCATGTTGTATACATTGTTTGGCCACTACAGGATGATACGCATAAGGCAAAAGGCTTACGATGATGTCATTTTCCTGAACCAAAAAAGACAAGCCTTCCTGATCTTGAATATCAAACAACAACAATTTTCCATTGGAATACTTTTTTACTTCCTTTTCCACTTTTAACAAATCGTTACTTGCCACACATACTTCATAGTCTTTTTGTAATAAATAACGAATAATAGGCATGGAAACCATACCTGCACCCAAAATACATACTTTTTTCATTCTTTTTTATTTTTAATTACAATACGCATTTACACAATTAATCCTACACAATGAGCCTACTCCATAATTCAAAACAAGTCTGCCTCGGGCTTGTTACATTCAACGGGGGACTCTCATGGCATAAGCTTTTACAATATTAAGTATCACTTCGCTTGCTTTCTCCATGGATTCGAGTACTACATATTCATGTTTGCCGTGAAAGTTATGCCCGCCCGAGAAAATATTTGGACATGGCAAACCCATGAACGAAAGGCGAGCTCCGTCGGTTCCTCCACGTATAGGCATAATCAAAGGTTTTACGCCTGCTTCAATCATGGCATCTTTGGCAATATCGACTACAAACATAACATCTTCTATCTTTTCTCTCATGTTATAATATTGATCTTCGATGTCGCATACCACGGTATTTTCACCATATTTTTTATTTAAAAAATCAATTATGTGAGTTACTAATTTCTTTTTATCTTCAAACTTCTTACGATCATGGTCTCTGATGATATATTGCATGGAAGCTTCTTCAATACTTCCATTGAATTTAATCAATAAAAAGAAGCCTTCATAATGCTCGGTTAATTCCGGTTTTTGACCCATGGGCAACATAGCATGGAGTTCCATGGCTATCAACTGAGCATTTATCATTTTATCTTTTGCATAGCCCGGATGTATATTACGACCATGCACTGTAATTTTGGCTTGAGCGGCATTGAAATTTTCATATTCCAATTCTCCCACTTGTCCTCCGTCCATGGTATAGGCGTATTCGGCACCAAAATTCTTTACATCGAAATGGTCCACTCCCTTGCCTATCTCTTCGTCAGGAGTAAATCCAATGCAAATTTTCCCGTGTTCTATTTCCGGATGTGTGAGTATGTATTCCATGGCTGTCATGATTTCAGCAATACCGGCTTTATCGTCGGCACCCAATAAAGTGGTGCCATCGGTACAAATTATGGTTTTTCCTATATACTTTAAAAGCTCCGGAAAATCGGCGGTTTGGATCATAAGCTCTTGTTTGGCATTTAGGATAATATCATTCCCCTGATAATTCTCTATGATTTGCGGATGCACACACACCCCGTCCGCATCGGGGGCTGTATCCATATGGGCAAAAAAACCTATGGCAGGTATCTGCTTATCGGTATTTGCCGGGATACTTGCCATCACATAACCCCATTCATCCATATAAGCATTTGAAACTCCTATTGATTTTAGTTCGTCTACCAATTGCATGGCAAATACTTTTTGATTGTCTGTGCTCGGAAAGCTTATTGAATCGGGATTCGATTGCGAATCAACAGCTATATACGATAAAAATCGTTTTAAAATTTGGTTTCGCATAAGATTATATATTTATTATTTATGTATTAGTATCCTTGAATGTCAATCTAAATCTGCAATCATAAATTTTTGGATCGGTGATATCGAGTACCATGGCCAATCGACCGTACTTAGAGGCTATTTCCAAATAGGAAGCATGGTTAAACGTAAGCACCAATTTATCATTGCGGGCAACATCATCATAGGAATCCACCAACGTAAGCTTATAATTTCCTATCCCTTTGATGTGAATTTGAAGATTTTTTCTACCTTTTGCCACTCTATCAAAAAGCGATTTATGCAAATCGGTTACTATATTTCCGTAATTATCCACATATTTAACTCCAAACTCAACGATCTCTTCAGAATCATTATTCTTTTTAATCAGAGGGTTACGTGGTTTAATTAGTTCTATACACTTCTTATCATAGAATTCTCCCAATTGTGTTAGCGGAATGTGTTTTTGTGCTAATGTAATTAAGGGATGGATAAAATAAGCTATCGCTTTGAAATTTTTCAGCCTACTATCGTCTGTTTTTTTCGATAATTTCACTACTTCCTCTATATCGTTGATATCATCGCAAAGCAGGGAGAAGAAACCGTTATTTTTGGCTAAAAAATAATGCCCTTTATATTTAACAGCCAAATAATCGGTAAAAAAAACATCTACGTTTTTTTGTTTTTGTTTACATCGTACATAGGATTGTTCTTGTAGTGTATTATGAAAATCCACATCAAACATGTGTATACTCCCTTCCGGAAAAAAGGGATAGCTTGAAGCTAACAAATAAGCTCCCATTTCAACATTAAACGGCATGATTTGATGCGAGATATCAAGCAAGCAGGCATCGTGTAAAGCTTTAAAAATATGCGCTTTAAAAATCGCCAGGGAATTATCGGCCACGCCCCAATCGCTTGTTAGCGTAATGATATGATTCATACCCATACTAATTATCTACTTCTTTAATATCCAACCCTTTAATTGATTTTCTCTTAGTACGCGTTCCGCTTCTTCCCTTTCATAGGGACCGATGCCTATCAACCACAATCCGGATGATTTGCCTTTGCCAAGTTCCGACGCATTGTCATATTTGGATTGCAAGCTTTGGAAATATTCCTTGGCATTGCTTTCTTCTTTAAAACTTCCCAATACGATATAAGTATTGCCTTTCGTATGAGAGATGTTGATATCTAATGCTTCGTTTGCTTCCTCTTGCGCTATTGATTCTTCATCAAAGAGTAAAGAATCGGATATGGTCGCGGTAACCTCTTCTTGACAGGAAGGTTCTTCTTCGTCATACTCAAGAGTTTCCACTTCATACACAAAAACAGGCGTAATTTCTTTGGCTGTTTCTTGAGGTTTAACTTTCTGACTGATACGCATCCAAAGCATATCCTTTTTATAATAAAAATCATCCGGGAAAAGAATGGAATACAATCCTGCTGCAATAATCAACATAAACAGTATTATTAAACCGGTAAATAGGATTAATTGAAAAACCGATTTTCTTTTTTTTCTTTTCTTTTTCTCGAGCTTTTCTTCCGAAACTTCTTGCTGTTTAGCTTGTGGAGGATATGAAGTAAAACTTTCTAATCCGTATGATTCCGGAGAAATATCATAATCTAAGCTGGGATTAAATTGAATGTTTCCTACGGCATCGAAACTAAAAGAGCCTAAGCTGCCCAGTTCATAGGTTTTATCTTTTTGTAAACTATTTTTCACTTCATCTATCCATTGCGATACAAGCATGGCTGCTTTCGATGGATCTATCTTATCTTTTTGGGCAATGTATTCGGCCAATTCATCCGAGGATTCATTTCCTTGGTAAGTAAAGATAACATAATGACCCGGAGGAGTAAATGTATGTAGAATGGGATGTATTTCCGATGATTTAAATACCACTTCAAACAAGCCAAAGCCTTTAATGGAGAGCTTCTTTTTGTTTATTAAAAATTCTTTTATATAATTTTTCATCTTCAAAAATGATTTTTTGCATATAAGTTATTGGCTACCGCTAAATCTTCAGGCGTATCGATAGCTACCGGCGATTCACAATTCGTTATACAGGCACCCATAGTATACCCATGCTCCAACCAACGCAATTGCTCGAGGTTTTCCGCTTCTTCCAAGGATGAGGGAGGCAATACTACTAACGACATCAAGGTTGAAGCTTTATACACATACAAGCCAATGTGTTTATAAAAACAATGTTGAAAGAAAGATTTCTTTTGCAAATAAGGGATAGCCGTTCGGCTAAAATACAAAAGCTTTTGTTGTTTGGTGATGATGGCTTTGACCACATTCGGATTGCATAGCACAGCCTCCTCCTTTATGGGGTGGAGTAAAGTAGCTATTTCGATTTTTGTATCCGATACATATTGTATCAGCTCTTGTATTTGTTTCACCTGAATAAAAGGCTCATCGCCTTGTATATTTACAACATAAGTATCATGCTCGGTATAGATTTCTTTGTATTTTGTATATACTTCGGCACAACGTTCGGTTCCCGAGCGATGAGAAGAGGCGGTCATCAGGGCTTTTCCTCCAAAATCAGTTACGACTTGCCATATACGTTTATCATCGGTAGCCACTATCACTTCTTGAAATTCTTTTACTTGAGCTACCTGTTCATAAACTCGTTGTATCATGGGTTTCCCTCCAATCAAACACAAAGGTTTACCGGGAAAACGCGTAGAATGATATCGAGCAGGTATGACACCTAAAAACTTCATCATTATCTGAATTTTATTTCTTTGTTTCTTCCTTAAACAATCCGAATAATTCCGCATTGATTTTTTCGATAATCACTCCCAAATGATCTTGATTTTCGGAAAATTTCAATGTATCCACATCTATAACCAACATCTTTCCTTGTTTGTATGATTCGGCCCAAGCATTATAGCGATCGTTCAAATTCTTTAAATAATCCAAGCGTATCAAATCCTCATAAGGTCGACCCCTTTTTTGTATTTGAGAAACCAAGGTTGAAATGTCGGCTTTTAAATAAATCAATAAATCGGGAGGCTGTATAAATGAATTGATTAATTCGAAAAGAGATAAGTAATTCGTATAATCTCTATTCGACATTAATCCCATTTCATGTAAGTTAGGAGCAAAAATATAGGCATCTTCATAAATGGTTCTATCTTGAATGACGGTTTTTCGTTTTTTATTTCTGATATCAATGATATGCCTGAAACGTTCATTCAGAAAAAAGACTTGTAGATTAAAAGACCATCGTTGCATGTCTTCGTAAAAACTGGCTAAATATGGATTAGTATCCACATCTTCGAACTGAGGTATCCAAGCGAAATGCTTTGCCAATAATTTTGTAAGGGTCGTTTTACCCGATCCTATATTTCCTGCTACTGCTATATGCATTGTTATTGTTTTTTTGGAGTACAAAAATACATATTTAGGACAAACAACTTACAATAATTTGAAATAAATTTTATGGAAGTCGGAAACAAGAAGTCATAAAAGAAAGTATTTAACTTACAATAAAAAGGTAGCTAAGCACTTGAAATTTCCCGTTGATAATATTAGGCTAATAGGCACCACTCCATTTTCTGAGTACCCATTCTGTACCTAATAGTAGGATAATTCCCAAGCATAGTAAATAAATATTTAGCAATGAGGTGTGTTTTTTGTTGTAATACACCCGAGTTTTTATTTCAGGATTGTTTTTAATAGCGGCTTCCAACTCCTCCCATTGATTGGGATAAAACATAGCTGCCTGACTATTGGCCGAGATTCCTGCTAACAACTGATGGTTTGCCAACAAATCAATCGACTCTATTTGTATTTTATTTACACTGAAACGACCTGTTTTTTCATAGGTTTCTCCCCCATGCTTAACCCATGCTTTCCAATGATAATCCCCCGGCGGAAAACGACCGGCATCTAAATGATAGGATGTTAAGTGACGGGAAAAAACATAGGAATATTTATTCTCTTTATCGGCAATCAACATGGAAACTTCCGGATCATTGATTAACTCATAATTTTTATTAAATAATTCGGCATCGAACACCACATTATCATTTTCTTTATATACATTTTTACTTTCCACGCGGAAGAACCCCTTATCTTCTTTTATCGCAAGATATTGCATAGTATTTGAAATGATTTCATCGAACACATCGTGGTTGTTTGCAAACAAGTAATTATAATTACGCCAACGCCATAAACCATCCCCTGCAAAGACAGCCGTTTTTTTGTCAAGTTGTTGATTGTACAATAACAAAGGATATGAAGTGGTGATGTTTCCAATCTTTTGATATAATAAAATTTGAGCGGAATTTGCCGTTTGATAGTTGCCATAAGGGACTTGTACGGGAGGCAAATCCGTTAAATGAAGTTGGCTGGGGGACGATAGGTTGAAAACAGTAAAATTCGGATTATAAACCGCATAAACATCATTATACATCTCTCTTTGAGGGATGATTTGTAATCCGATTTGTAAAGAATTTAGCCATGGAAAATGCGTATTCTTTCCCAAAACATAGAAAACAGGCATATGTAATTTTTGAATATCGTCCAACAATGATTTGGCTGGATTGTTTTTAGAAGGTAATTGATGCAATACAACCACATTATAATCGTCGATGGCTTTGTTAAATTTATCTATAGGATATGTTTCTACTTCATAGGTTTCGTTTTGTGCTATCGACTGACTGATGGCGCTTACATCGGGATGCGGTGCGTGATAGAGGATGACCACTTTTTCTTTTTTATCGACCACTTCTATAAAAAATTGAGCTGTATTATTGGCATGGGTAAACTCCCCTTCCACAGGAGTAATCCGAATTGTATAGGCATGTAAACCAGTCTCTCCAGCCTTTAAATGTAAACGTACCCATTCGGAATAATCGTTATTCGTCACACGAAGCTGTTTTTCAAAAACAACTTCATCCGATTTTTTTATTCGTAAGAGCGCCTGTTGGTGCATCAGCTTATGTGCTTTTACTAAAATTTCGACCGGAAAAAAATTATCTTTATATACACTTTTGTTGTGATTTACTTTAGTAATCAAAAGGTCTTTTCGTACATTGGTATCACCCAGCGCCATGGTATAGACCGGATACTTGATGGCATTTGCTGCATATAAGGGATTTCGACCGGCATTATAAATACCGTCGCTTATCAACACCAAGGCACCTACATTTTTGTTAATGTAAGACGACTGCACCATATCAAAAAAAGAAGCCAAATTAGTTTGTTTATGGCTGAAATCCATATCCATCCCCTTTTGTATGCTATCTCCTATTAAATAAGTATCTACACGATATCTATTCCGTAAGCTTTCTATGCTTTGCTTCATCTTTTTTTGAAATTCCTTGGCATAAAAGGTGGAGTCTTTACATAAGCGCATGGATTCGGAATTATCCAAACCAACAATCAATACGGGCTTTTCCTTTTCTTTTTGTTTGGTTTGTATCAAGGGATTTAACAATAAAAACAACAATAAAAAAACGGCCGTACATCGAATGAAAAAAGCCAATCGTTTCACCCATAGTGCTAATTCGGGCTTATTGGCTTTAACATATAAAAGTCCTGCATACAAAACAGCTATCAGTAAACATAAAGGTAAAAACCATAGCGAATATTCCGTTGTAACCATATAAAATAGACCTAAACTGCAATAATTTATTGTTATTTAATAACGCTGAATTTATATTTATTGTATGAACCAGCTCTATTTAAAAGCAAAAAATTAGTCGCAAAGCACAGTTCAATTACGAATTAAAAATTACGAATTACGGAAACTAAAACAAGATATATACAGCAAAATTCCGTAGGGACGAATTTATTCAGTTCGGAATTATATATAGCACTAGGTAGATTCCCCGTCTGCATTAGACAGATTATCTGTATAGTTAGACAGATTATTTCTTGCCTTATACATTTTGATATAGCAGCTGAAACAATAAAAGTGAAAAAATAACGTTGTATTTTGTAACTCATCATAATCATTAACCAGTCCGCATAATCCGGACACAAACATTAATAAAATGAAAGAAAAAAGAATTAAAAAAATAGGCATTTATTTGCTAATAGGCTTTCTATTTAGCAGTTGTGAAAACAACAGGGCATTGATTCCCCTCAATAGCGTTAGCATTCCCGAATATGAGGATACCGATTACATCAAACTTTTAGACAATGACGATCCTGAAATTGTTTACTCGGCTGTTTGCCATTTTATTTATAACGCAAGGGACTATGCTAAACTTCTTTCTACCGACACCATTAAAGATTCTGCAGCCTTAAAAAACGCCGAATTGATCTATTCAAAAATCTCTCATTTGCTATATTCCAACAATGAATGGATTGTTTGCAGTAGTTTAAGATTCTTTTCCGCTTTTGGAGAGACGTATACAAACAAAGAGGAAATAGCCGATAAACTGTTGGATGCAAAACTGAGAACGACCAGCATTCGACTGGAATATATCAATGCCTTGAAAGGAATCTACGGAGCGAACACCTCACGTTTTGAAAGTATACTAAAAGATTATTTAGTAAATAAATCTTGGATCATTTCGCGCTATTCCTTTTCACTACTGCCTTATTTCAACAGCGATGAATTAAATAATAAACTCATCACAAAATATAAAAAGGCCAAAGAATACGACAAGCTTTTGATTATAAGCAGTCTAAGTAAAAACTACAAAGATACTATACTTGATTTTCTACTTTCAACACTCAATCAAGAGGAGAATCCAAAAATAAAATTATTCATCATTAAGAATTTAGGCAAAGCCCAAAATAATCAGAAAGTTATCGATTGGTTTGTTACATCCTATCCAAAGATAGATTTGCCTAAAAAAACCATTGAAGAATATTACCTCAACTACATACATGATTCCTCGCATGTAGAAATATTATGTGCCTTGCTTAAACAGCATTTGATTTCGGATAGTCTCATCATCGGCACGAAGGCCGATTTTCTAAACAATGTATATGCTAAACTTTTTGAAGAAGGAAACGTAAAGTCGACTGTTGAACCTCGGAATCTTCTTAAACTGGATAGTTTACTTACGATTGATAAAAGCTATGGCGATGCATGGATAAACTTAAAGGATGAACGAAGTATGCCGGTCTACAAGCAAGAATTCGAACAAAAACAACTTAGGTTAATCGAAGAATATGAATCAAAAGTCGCCAAACTTTATGAGGAATATAAAATTGACAAGAAATACAAAAACAATTATATAAATCGAATTCAGGACTTGAAGAAAGAATTTAGGAAGGAAGAATAAGTCGCAAATATATATGCAAAAAATAAGGTCAATTTTTATTCCATAACAAAAAAAATGATACTTTTGCAAGGACTAAAAAAAGACATAGAAAAAGGTTGAATTTGTTACCGTTTTTTTACTCAAACCATAAAGCTATGGCTTAGTTTTTGAATTATACATAAAGTATGTACACAAGGGGTTGTTTGGTTTTGACAGCTCGTATGTGGGAATGTAAGCACGTCGGACGTTGTAAGCAGGTTCCGTTAACAGCCAACTTTCAAGCCATTATAAATGGCGCAGAAAATAATTTCGCTTTAGCTGCTTAACAAGGTTAAGCACAAAGCTGTTTCCCCGAAAGCTTTTCTTTTCAGCGTTCGGAGTGAAGCATCACAAAGGAAAAGATAGTTTGTATATGCCTCGCTATACAAATGAAAGTAAGAGGATAAGTCGGAAATAGGCCTGCCTTGTGCCAAGGTCCGAACGAAAATTCAATCAAGGCTAAACGTGTAGAAAGCATTTTTGCAGCGTGTTTGGACGAGGGTTCGACTCCCTCCAACTCCACTGAATATTAACAATTGTAAGTATGAAAATCATTGCGATAGCAAGTGACCATGCCGGTTTTGAATTGAAAGCCATCATTAAATCAAACTTGGAACAAAAAGGATTTAGTGTAAAAGATTACGGCACATTTTCGGCCGACAGCATGGATTATCCCGATGTAGCTCATCCGATAGCATCCGATATCAACGATGGCAAATATCCGTATGGAATCATCCTTTGTGGGTCGGGCAACGGAGTAAATATGGTGGCGAATAAATATGCAAAGGTACGTTCGGCTTTGTGTTGGCTACCCGAATTGGCCGCTCTGGCTCGCAAACATAACGATGCCAACATGTTAGCCATTCCCGCTCGTTTTATCTCCCCTGAAACCGCCCTTCAAATCGTTGATATTTTTTTACATACCGATTTTGAAGGAGGTCGACATTGCCGCAGGGTGAATAAAATATAAAATTTCCATATACGATTCCCTTGTTTATACCGTTTTATAAGCATGGAAAATAAGGACATCTTAATACAAAAATTAGAAAAATTTATCCGCAAATATTATCACAATATTGCTATTAGGGGCTGTATCGTTTTTCTTGCCATTTCTGCTCTCCTATTTTTAATTATTTCTTTATTCGAATATTTTTCTTATTCCAATCCATTGCTACGCGCTTTCTTATTTTATGGATTTATTATCATTAATATAGGTATACTCCTGTTTTTTATTCTTCGTCCTTTGTTAAAAAAAGTCGGCCTGTTAAAACGTTTGAGCTACGAGGAAGCGGCTCGTATCATTGGCAGGCATTTCCCTGAAATAGACGACAAGCTATTAAATACCATACAATTAAATCGTCAATTACAAGATGAAATCCATATAAAAAGCATGGATTTACTCTTGGCTTCTATCGATTTTAAAATAACACAAATCAAGCCTTTTACTTTTCATAAAGCCATTAATTTTAAAGAAAACCTAACATACGCAAAATATGCCATCGTCCCTTTGTTATTGATTCTATTGATAGGGATATGGAATAAAGCCGTATTTACCGAACCTGCTCATCGTCTCGTTCATTATAATCAAGTTTTCGAAAAACCGGCACCTTATCGTTTTATTATCGAAAACAAACAACTTACCGCTTTCGAAAATGAAGATTTTATGGTAGAAATAAGCATTGAAGGAGATGAAGTTCCGGCCGAAGCATTTATTGAAATCAACAATCACAGTTATCGCTTGGAACAAATATCAACCACACGCTTTCAATATAAGCTAAAAAACTTGCAATCAAGCCTTCGTTTTCACTTACATACCGACGAAGTCAGTTCACCTGATTACAGCTTAAAGGTATTACCCAAACCTATGATGATTAACTTTTCCATAAGCTTGGAATATCCGTCTTACTTAAACAAAGTAAACGAAGTAGTAGATAACAACGGAGATCTTAGTGTACCCCAAGGCACAAAAATAAGTTGGAAATTCAACACCCGAAATACCGATGAGGTCATCTTACACCTTAACAATCGCAAATATATTCTCCATAAACAAAAAGACATCTTTACCTATTCCCTGCGTGCTATGGAAAGCATAGGCTATACGGTGTTTAATAAAAACCAATATCTTCTGAATCAAGATTCTTTATTTTATCATATCCATGTAATCCCCGATTTATACCCTCAAATCAGCGTAATTTCGATGAGAGATTCTGTGTTTATGGATCGGTTTTATTTCAAAGGAAATATCAGCGACGACTATGGATTTAAAAAACTCAACTTTGTATATGCAATTCTTGACGATAAAGATTCACTTTCAACTAAAAAAATCATTGATATTCCGATAGATGCATCGCTCAACGGACAAGATTTTTATTACTATTTCGATGCCCAAAGCCTAAAACTTGCATTGGGACAAAAACTGGAATATTATTTTGAAGTTTGGGACAATGATGCCATAAACGGCAGTAAATCAAGTCGTAGCTTACGCATGGAATTTCGTCTACCCACTGAAAAAGAAATTCAAAAACAATCGGAAGAAATCAGCTCACAATCGAAAAGCACGCTGCAACAATTAATGAAAGAAAGTGAAAACATTTTAAAAAGCATTGATGATTTAAAGAAAAAACTCGTCCATAAAGAACAAGTAAGCTGGGAAGAAAAAAAACAGATGGAGAGCTTGCTTAAGCAATTACAAGACATTAAAAAAGACATAGAAAAAATCTCCGAACAACAATTCCAACAACAACAATTAGAGAATAAATTAAACCCGCTCGAAGAAGAACTCTTACGCAAACAAGAAGAATTGCAAAAACGTTTCAATGAACTTTTTACCGATGAGATGAAACAAATGATGAACGAAATTGACCTGTTAATGCAACACAATCTTGACAAAAACAAATTCAATGAAATCATAGAAAAAATTGAATTATCGACCGAAGAACTAAACAAACAATTGGATCAGGATTTGGCTCTTTTCAAACAACTTGAATTTGAAAAGAAAATAGAAACTATCTTACAAAAAGCCAGGGAATTAGCGGAGCAACAACAAAAGTTAGCGGAAGAAACCTTAGAGAAAGAAAGTACATCCGAACAACAACTGGAAAAACAACAAGATATTAAGAATGAATTTAATCAATTAATGGATGATGTAAAATCCTTGGAACAATTGAATCAAAGGTTGGATGATCCATACAAATTACCCGACACTAAGACCTTGGAACAAGAGATAAAAAACGATATAAAGGAAGCTGAAAATCATTTACAGAAAAACAACAAAAGCAAATCGGCCGAGAGTCAAAAAAAAGCGGGAAAAAAGATGCAAGAGATGTCGGATCAAATGCAATCCTCTTTTGAACAAGAACAATCACAAAACCTACAAGAAGACATGCAAACCATTCGTCAGATATTGGAAAATATTATCAAAGTGTCTTTTCAGCAAGAAAATTTGATGAATCGACTATCGAAAACAAGCACACAAGATCCGGCTCTTAAAAACATCATACAAGAACAGTATAAAATGAAAGATAATTTGCAAATGATAGAAGATTCCATTACCGCAGTCGCCAAACGGCAACCGCAGGTAGCTCCTTACGTCAGCAAACAGATAAACACTATCAACAACGCACAAAAACAAATCATCGATGCCATTCAACTGACACAGGATAGAATCATGCAATATTACCGTCCTAACAATAATTTCAACTACGCCGTATCCAAGCAGCACTTTGTTATGACATCCCTCAACGACTTAGCTCTTATGTTAGCTGAATCATTGAACAATCTCAAAAAACAAGAACAAAGTGGCTCTTCCGGTAAAAGCAGTTCATGCAGTAAAAGTAAACCTAAAAAGGGTGACCCCGGCAAACAAAATATGAAATCCATGCGTGAAATGCAAGAAAAATTAAACCGTCAATTGAAAGAACTACGCGAACAAATGCAAAACCCTGGCAAGCAAGACAAAGGGCAAACTATGAGTGAACAATTTGCTCGTATGGCTGCCCAACAAGAAGCCATACGTCGTATGATGCAAGACTATCTTTCCGAATTAAAAAAAGAAGGAAAAGGATATGACGGACAATTAGAACGATTGATGCAAGAAATGGAAAAAACCGAAAAAGAATTAGTCCATAAAATGATCAATCAGCAGACAATGAAACGACAAGAGCAAATTATGACTCGTTTGCTTGAATCAGAGCGTGCCGAATTAGAACGCGAAAAAGAAGAAAAAAGAGAATCCAAGCAAGGACAAGACAAACAGCTACTCCCCCCCCCTGAACTCATCAATGAAAAACTAAAACAAAAAAATGAATTAGAGCTCTATAAAACTATTCCTCCCTCATTGAATTATTTTTATAAAAATAAAGTGAATCATTATTTTTATCACATGAAATAATTTTCATCTAATTTTACATTGTACTTATTTTTCTAATTTTTTTTTATATTTTTGCACTTAATTATATTATAAGGCAACTTTCCGAAAACAATTTACGACTACCTGATTAAGAAAAAAAATTTAATGAAAATTATTAACACACACATATCATGAGAAAGATACTAATTTTAAGTCTTTTAAGTTTATTAGCTTGGCATGTAAAAGCACAAGATTTTAAAGCCGATACTACCAAAGGATGTGTACCTGCGGTAATTAATTTTAATGCACTCATTGGTGATACATGGGAGTGGGATTTCGGTGATGGTTCTACGCCTGTATTTACCAATCCGGCTTCACATGCTTATACATCAGCCGGAGTTTATACGGTGAAGTGTACTATCAATTTCGCAAATGGTAATCCACAGCAAATCATCACAAAAACAAACTATATAACCGTATCCGCCGGACCTAACGTTAATTTTACGGCTGATTTTACTTCCGTTTGTCCCGGTGAATCCATTTCATTCACTTCGTCTGTATCTCCGGGAGGTAATGCCGTTCAATCTTATTTATGGGACTTTGGGGATGGGTATAATTCCACCTTGGAAAACCCTTCTCATACCTATTTCACATCCGCAACACGAACGGTCTCGCTTAGAGTTATTGATACCATCGGCTGTAGCAAAAGAGCTGAAAAGCAAAATTACATTACGATTAAACCTGAACCTGTTGCTTCCTACAGAACCTCCGATTCAGTATTTTGCGTAGAAGACAATACCATGTCTCGGCAAGTTACCTTTTACGATCAATCTTCCTCTGATGTGGTGAGCTACCTTTGGGATTTCGGCGATGGAAGCACAAGTACCCAACAAAATCCTCCTACTAAAACTTATCCGGTAGGCTTTTATAATGTATCTTTAATTGTAACAAATAATCATGGATGTAAAGATACCTTGAAACGAATAGACCAAGTGATAGTGGCCGTTTTTGAAGCCTCCTTTAAAGCATCGGATACCGTTGTTTGCGGACTGGGAAAAACCGTTACTTTTACCGGAACAGGATATGGTGCTAATTTTTATAAATGGGATTTTGGCGACGGACGTGAGAGTGTTGGTACAATGGGCGTACAAAACTCATATACGAATCCGGGTAAATATACCATTCGAACTATCGCTACCAGCCGCTTGGGGTGCTCCGATACCATGACAAAAGTGGATGCTATATGGGTGTTTGATACCGATTCGGCTATCGTTGAAATACACGATACGGACCATTGCAATCCTAACGCACCCATTATCTTTATCAATAGAACCCAAACAGATCCTGCCGACGATTTAGGTTTGTCGAATGCTTCTTGGGATTTTGGCGACGGGAGTGCCAATATTCAAGGGGATAGTGTATCACATGTATATGGATATTACGGATCATTCGAAACCAGGGCATGGATAACTACCGGCTATGGTTGTGTGCTTCCCGTTAAAAAGCAAGTTATTGATATTTATAAAATCTATGCAACTGCCGTCCAAGTTGTACCCAATGTTTTGATGGGTGAAAAACCCGGAGGATGTTTTCCTCACTTTGTGGCTATGGCTATAGATACTTTAATTACTTCCTCTCCTGTTATTGACTATATATGGGATTGGGGAGAAACGGAAGTTTGGGGTTCTGCCGCATTTCCCGATACAACACATACAGATACAGTACCCTTTGGAACCTATACCTATGAGTATGATACAGGTGTGTATATTGTCAACTTAATTTTAACCAATAAACAAGGATGCCATGATACGGTGGTAGCATTTGCAACTGTTCCTGTAGGATATCCACCTATCAACGACTGGTACTTCACCAACAATAAGCTATGTAAATCGGAACTTTCCATCACAGTCTATGCTTACGACTCCTTGAATCCTGTTGATAGCAGTTTAGTTGCCCGCTCACGTGCAAACTTATGGGAATGGTATGATCCGATGGGTAATCCGATGTCCTTTACCAATCCCGGTAATCTTTCACCCATAGATACCGGATGGCTTCACGGTTATTCCTTATTACCCTATCACAATCATTGTCCCGGTAAAAAAGTAGCCAAAGATAGTATCATGTATTCTTGTCCTCCTATGACAGGGATTAATTATCCTGCACCCAGCATGAAAGGGAATCCTCCTGTGTATTGTGAATGGCCGGTCTTTGGCTTTGACGGAGGTGACGGACAAAAAACAAAAGCATGGGATAGTTGCGTATGGAGGTTAGGAAACTTTTATACGGATTCTTATGGCGTATATCATCCTCAAACGCTAATCCTACCTAATGCTGCTTTCCCTCAAGGACAAATAGCCCCTGCCGACTTATATCGTTACGACACCTTAGGTGGTATAGAAATGGTCGTTGAACGCGGAGGTCATATATTTGTTACTATATGGGCAATGAATGACAACCGAAACGGAAACAACTTATGTGGTTATTGCGAAGACTCTTCCAAACAAGAAATTATCATTTCTATTGCAGACATGAGGTTACGTGCTACGGATGAATATGGCAATATCGTTACAGAAGTATGTGAAGATGATAAAGTGTATTTATACGACTCTACTTTTTCAACAGATGGCATATATTGGTGGGCGCTTTCTATGCTTCATAATAACGACAAAGGGCAACAATTTTTCTCAACGGAAGATTTAATGTCAAGGATGCAAGCCGACTTCTTACATCCCAATGAACAAAAACCTATTTGGGATGCTACCAATTATGTCGGTTCACAGCCTTTTATTTTTGAATTTGACGATTGGGGAATTTATAAGATTTTCTTAAAAGATACCAGTGCGGAAGGTTGTGGATTAAACAGCAGTCCTGATCCTCCTTATATCGAATGGCAAACGGCACATTGGGGACCTTATAAACCCTATGAAGGAAGAACCGACACCATCCAATTAATCGTTAATCCGAGAAGTGTTCCTAAATTTTCATCCAACTCTCCGGTATGCTTGGGCGATACCCTGGAACTCATTGATGAATCTTATACTGCACCTCCTTTCTCCTATTATAACATAGACGCTTATTTGTGGCACCCTTCCGGACAAGCTACCGATACAGCCAAAAATGCAAAATTTGTTTTCACTAATACGGGTAGATACGATCTGACGTTGACCGTTACCAATGAAAAAGGATGCGATAGTACTGAAAAATTCCCGTTTGCCATTACCGTAATGGGAGTAACCACTGCATTTACCACACCTCAGCTTCCACCAAATGACCGAAAAGTATGTAATAAAGAAATAGTTAATTTCACAAATACCTCTACGTACTTTGATATGGTTTCAAATACAACCAAACGTATCGACCATACAACAAGTGGGATGACCTATCTGTGGGATTTTGATGGACAAGGAACCAGTAATTCACGTAATGGACAATTTGCCTTTAATGTTAGCCAATCTCGGTATGTTTACATTCGTTTAACCATTACCGATGCCGCCGGATGTACCAATTCATTCCTTGACTCGATATGGGTTATTCGTCCGGTTGCCGAATTTACATCAGGCACTCACGAAGTAGCTTGCCCCGAATTAGATGTTCATTTTGCTAATTTATCTCACGGCATGGATACAACGAAAACAGCATACCAATGGAATTTTGGTGATACCTTAAGCTTAGGAAACAACACTTCCGTGGTTAAAAATCCTATACATAATTACGCTTATGCCGGAAAATTCGATGTTAAGCTGATTGTTATCGATGAATTTGGTTGTACCGACACTATGCTTAAACCCGAATATGTACAAGTAGGCGGTCCTTACGGAACCTTTTCTATAGATACTACATCCGGTTGTGTACCCTTAAGGGTTGAATTTACATTTGATATAAAAAGCGTTGAATTTAAAGAAACATATAAAGACTCTTTAATTTTATTCTACGGCGATGGAACCAGCCATGTTACCGATTTTATCGGTGCTCCCATTATCCACAATTATACCCAAGCCGGCTATTATATTCCTTTGATGCAATTAATCAAATGGGTGTATAATTCATCGACCGGAAAACAAGAACGTTGCGTCAGAAGTTTTGTCTCTAAAGATACTATTTGGGTTATCAAAATAAAACCAGATTTTGCCATAGAACCTTTATATTGTAAAGATGTTCCTATTACCTTTACAAACTTAACCGACACCAATAATAACAATATTGTCCCTACCATGCTTGGGCTCGACACCCTGATATGGGAATATGGGAATAATTTAACCGATACGTTGTTCAATATTACCGACTCCATAGATATTGACGGTCATACCCAATATGATTCAGCCGGTTCTTATAAAGTATATTTAGATGCTAAAATAAAAACCTGTCGCGTAAGAGGAAATAAAACCATAAAAGTAATGGAATTCCCTAATATTATTGTTGTCCCCGACAGCGTAGGTGAATGCGTGGGCATAGATGTCATTTTAACGGCTGATTCTCTCAACGGTCATGAAACGGATTTCGCCTGGACCTATACCAGCATAGGCGACACTTCGAGTGGCAATCCTGTAACACGCTATTTTAATGAACCTGGGACCAATAAATATCCTATCGAAATAATGGTTACATTTAGTCCTAAAGATTGTTATAAAAAATATTATGACACCTTAACTGTATCAGCATGGACTCCTCCTACAGCCGAATTTAAAATTGAAAATTCCGAAGGAGGCATTTTAACCGATGCTGTACAAGGAATCAATGCCGGTGCAGACGCCACTTTTACTGACCAATCCATACAAGGTGATGGAACACTTACCAAATGGTTATGGTTATTTGGTGATGGCGACGTAGATTCTTCCGGGGCTAAGGTAACACATGCCTATACGACTAAATCCGGATTTATTACCGTAACCATGGGCGTATCAGACGAATACGGTTGCAGCGATACTACCACCCATCAAATCTTAATCCTTGAATCGCTTAAATTCCCGAACGTATTCACTCCTAACGGCGACGGTAAAAACGACAAATTCGAACCCTGGGAAGGCAGCCAGTCCGGATTCTTCCTATCTTTTGAAATGGAAATCTATAACAAATGGGGCGCTATGGTATGGAAAAGAAAATGTGAAGCTCCTAACTGTCCCGATTACCAAAATGAAAACTTCTGGTGGGACGGTAAAAATAAACAAGGCAAGGATGTACCCGATGGTGTTTATTACTGGGTCGTTTACGCCAAACCAGAATCTGAAAAAGGAGATATTATCTTAAACGGAAGTATTACTTTGGTAAGATAAAATCAAAAAAAAACATATGCTCATAAAGGTTCTGAATTTATACATTAAATTTAGAACCTTTTTTATATAAAAGAATATATATTTATTAACACTAACTTACACCCTTTATGAAAAAAGTCTTTTTTATCACTTATTTATCATTATTTGTTGTATCTGCTTACTCCCAATTTAAATGTGGAGACACTTTAATCGATATCCGTGACGGACAGAAGTATGCAACTGTACAAATCGGAACACAATGCTGGATGGCACAAAATCTAAATTACGGAATTATGATAGTTGGTATTGATCAATCGAATAACGCTATTGCCGAAAAATATTGTTATCATAACGATACTAATAATTGCCTTCTATACGGTGGATTATATCAATTCAATGAAGTAATGGATTATAAATTTTACCCCCGGGTCTAAAGGTTTATGTCCCGATGGCTGGCATGTTCCTACGGATGAAGAATATACTATACTTAGTTCAAATTACCCAAACAGTCCCGGGATTGAACTTGCGCCCGGAGGATCCTCAGGATTCAACCTTCAATATGGTGGCTTTAGTTCAAATTTTACTTTTGCCAGTTTGAATATCTACTGTAATTTGAGAGCCTCTACTGAATCTGGATCTATACCTGGAAATACCGCCTATGTACGTTACACATATCCTTCAGATACCGGTTTCTATAGATCTAATTATCCTAACAAATCAGCCTATTCCCTCAGATGTATTCAAGATACGATTAATACTGCAATATCTGAAGTATCTAAAATATCTACTATTTATATTTCAGATGCTTATCCAAATCCAGCTACTAATTATTTTATTATTAATTATTATTTACACACCAATCAATCAGCAGAAATTATTTTTTTCAATATACTTTCAAAAGAATATCTAAGATGTAAAATTGATGATGCATCCAACACTATTAAAATAAATACGAATGCCTTCAGTAAGGGAATTTATTTTTACAGAATCATTAGTCGCGATGAGTGTAGTATAACTAAAAAGGTAATCATTTACAAATAATTTTTCCACATAGTAATACCTCAATAATAAGATTAAACAAAATATTTCGCTGATTCATATAACATCTTTTTCTTTAATGTATCTTTCGATCATGTCTGTTCGTCCGAAAAGATAAAAACATCGTAAAACAAGGCATTGTCCATTATCTCAAAATAACATCCATTTATATATGAAAATAATGTAACTTTGCATACATAAATTTTTCAAAAGCTACGTGAATTAAGTAGTTAAATACTAATTATATATTACTGATATGAGTAAAGAAAGAGAAAAATTATTTGCTGATTTCCCGAAAATCTCAACCAACGAATGGGAAGATATAATTATAAAGGACCTTAAAGGAGCAGATTATGCTAAAAAACTTTTATGGAAAACCAACGAAAATATACTCGTAAAACCCTATTACCGGGAAGAGGATTTAAAAGAATTGGATTATTTAATGCAAATTCCGGGAGAATTCCCTTTTGTAAGGAGCACAAAAGAAAGCGGTAACGATTGGAAAATCACTCAAGTAATTGATGAAACGGATATAAAATTGGCAAATAAATTCTCCTTAGAATCGATAGCAAAAGGAACAGATGCTCTAATCATAAATGCAAAAAACATACACACACTTAACAATCTACAAATCTTACTCGAGGGCATAGATTTACAATCTGTTAACATTCGTTTTGAAAATCACATTTTTTATCCGACTTTAGCTGAATTGTTTATCCAATATATTGAAAATAAGAAATATGACAAGAACTCCATAGAAGGATCTTTCAATTATGATCCCATATCTTTTTTATTACAACATAATACTTTTTGGAAAAGTAAAGAAGAGGATTTATCACAAATCATAGCATTACACGAAAGTATTGGTAAGGTACTGCCTAACTTTAAATATATTACAATAAATGGCAACTTATTACATAATTGCGGTAGCAGCATTACTCAAGAAATAGCTTTATCCCTGGCTATAGCGCATGAATACTTAGCCTATGCTATCGATCATAAAATTGATATTGATGAAATTGCTACTCGTATGAACTTTACTTTCTCCATAGGATCAAATTATTTCTTAGAAATTGCCAAACTACGTACAGCACGTTTACTATGGGCGACTATAGTGGAGCAATACCAACCTGAGGTAGCTCAAACGGCTAAAATGTTTATAACGAGTTTCTCCTCCTTATGGAATAAAACCACCTACGATGCTCATGTAAATATGTTACGTACTACTACCGAAGGTATGTCGGCCGCTATAGGAGGTGCCGATGCCATTGTATTAAATCCGTATGATGTAACGTATAAATCAAGTGATGATTTCTCACGCCGTATAGCTCGTAACACCCAAATCATTCTCAAAGAAGAAGCACATTTTGACAAGGTGAACGATCCGGCTGCCGGCTCTTACTACATAGAAAATCTGACACACGCTTTGGCTGAACAGGCATGGCAATTGTTTTGCGATACTGAAAAACAAGGTGGCATTATCAGCGCTGCTTTACAAGGTAGGATTAAAGAAGCGGTAGAAGAGTCATGTCGCAAACGTGATATGGATATCGCCACCCGACGTATGGTGTTATTAGGCACGAACCAATATCCGAATTATATTGAACAAATGATCGACAAAGTCAAACAAACAGAGAGCGTATCACACAAAGGTTTACAGCCCTATCGCGGAGCACTTCCTTTTGAGGAATTACGTTTAGCCACTGAAGCTTATTCTAAAAATCATCCTCGCCCAAAGGTCTTTCTTCTCAAAATCGGGAATCTATCCATGCGACAGGCAAGAGCCGGTTTTATAACGAATTTCTTCGGCTGTATCGGATATGAAATTATCGAGACCCAAGGATATAAAACTGCTGCCGAAGGAGCGAAAGATGCTTTAGATGCCAAAGCCCACATTGTCGCTATTTGTAGCGCTGATGAAGAATATATTGATTTTGTTCCTGAAATCGTTCAGGCTATCAAACATCAAAATACCAACACCTTATGCATTATAGCCGGAAATCCTACGGAAAGCATGGAGGGCCTAAAAGCGGCCGGCATTGACGATTTTATTCACATAAAATTGAATGTATTAGAAACCCTGCAACGATACAATCAAACCTTAGGTATTTAGTATAAATGCGATATATAATCTAATGCCTTTCTGATTTCATCTATACAACAGGACTGATTTATTATAGCATTTCCAATTCCTTTTAACAGAGTAAAATTAAATGAATTGCCTTGTCTTTTCTTATCCATATAAAGCAATGGCATCCATTCATGTTCTGTCATATTATGAATAGAAAGTGGTTGATAGGTTTTAAGAATTTGAATTTGTATTTCCTCCAATTCATTTTGGCTTAGATATCCTTTTAGTCTGGAAAGATATGCTTCGGCAAGCAAACCCCAAGCCACCGCTTCGCCATGCAATACTTTTCCATTTTCACCTAAAAAAAAGCTTTCTATTGCATGTGCTATGCTATGACCGAAATTCAATATTTTTCGTTGAGCTTTATCATAAAAGTCTAAAGCAACAATTCCTTGTTTTATTTGAATGGATTTTTCAATAAATGAAGTAGTCAGAATAAGTGAATCGATGGATTGAATCGTTATCAACTGCTTCCAATAGCTTGCATCGGCAATCAAAGCATGCTTCATCATTTCGGCATAAGCAGCATAGATATGTCTTTCGGGAAGCGTTTGTAAGAGTTCATTATAAATCAAGACGGCGGATGCTTGCTTAAAACTTCCGATTTGATTTTTTATTCCTTGAAAATTAATAGCCGTTTTACCCCCGATGGCGGCATCTACTTGTGCGGTCAGGCTTGTTGGGATGTTAACAAAATCGATTCCTCTTTTAAATGTGCAAGCTACAAATCCCCCCAAATCACAAATCATACCTCCTCCTACATTGAGCAACAAACTATCTCGATCGGCTTGTTGTTGAATCAAATGTTGCCAGAGCTGAACAAGGCTTGAAATATCTTTGCTGCTTTCCCCTTCCGGGACACACAATATATGGGCATCCGAAACATTTCCCAATCGTCGTGTGAGATGAGGTAAACAATAGCGTTTTGTATTTGTATCACACAACACAAAAATCTGATGCTGCATAGCTTGCCATTGGAACATTTGTTCATCGGCTTTTTCGTTGATAAAAACATTTGATGCTAACATAACAAGGCTTGATATATACATAAATCCCTGCAAAAGTAAAAGAAAAAATTGAATTCTGAAAAAACTTATTAAAATAAATTGTACTTTTGCAAACTCTAAAAAAACGGGATGTAGCGCAGCTTGGTAGCGTGCTTCGTTCGGGACGAAGAGGTCGCAAGTTCGAATCTTGTCATCCCGACCAATTAAGGTTCCGTAGCTCAGCTGGATAGAGCAACTGCCTTCTAAGCAGTAGGTCATGCGTTCGAATCGCATCGGAATCACAGCAAAACGTGAGGACAAACAAGGACTCACGTTTTTTATTTTACAGGGTCATTAATCTATAATTTGTTTATTTTTGCAAATTACAATATAGGCATCACATACATAAATATATGCATACTAAAGAAAAAGTTAAAGCTAAAAAACGTTTAGGCCAACATTTTCTTGTTGACAGTAATATAGCTAAAAACATCGTAGATGCACTATCCCTTCAGCAAAGAATAATCATAGAGCTTGGACCCGGTATGGGAATTTTGACTTTTTTCTTAGTCCAAATTCCCGACAAAGAAATTCATCTGATTGAAATTGACGAAGAAGCAACCGCCTATTTGCGTGCTCATTTCCCTTCATTAGACAACAAACTACATAGGGCTGACTTTTTAAAAATAGACATCCGACAACTGGTTCAAGAACCTTTTGCGCTCATCGGCAATTTTCCGTATAATATTTCCAATCAAATATTATTTAAGGTATTGGAATACAAATACCAAGTTCAAGAAGTAGTAGGTATGTTTCAAAAGGAGGTAGCTTTACGAATTGCTTCTAAACCCGGGAAAAAAGATTATGGAATTTTAAGTGTGCTATTGCAAGCTTATTATGATATTGAATATTTATTTACAGTAGATGAATATGTATTCAATCCTCCTCCGAAAGTAAAGTCGGCTGTTGTACGTTTGCGTAGGAACAACTGTATACAATTAGGTTGCAATGAAAATGATTTCAAAATGTTGGTAAAAACCGCCTTTAATCAACGTCGAAAAACATTGAGAAATTCGCTAAAAACGATTACTTTTACCAACGACATTCAAACCATGGACCTGTTTAATAAACGACCGGAACAGTTATCGGTTGAAGAATTTGTATGGTTAACTACTCAGATTTCTACGAACTTTCACACATAATTATGAGTTGTTAAATTATGCGATAATTATCTCTATCCTGTTTTAAAAGTTTTTAAGATTAATGTGTACCCATAGCATACGTTTCCCTTATGGTGTTGTATATTGATTTTCATTTAACCATCGCAAAGCATTGATTTTATCTATCTCCAATTGTTTTTGTAATTGCTGAAGCGAGTTAAACATCCCTTCATCGCGTAAGAAATGCAGTGGAGTGATGCATAATGTTTGATGATAGATGATATCAAAGAATTCAAAAATATAGACCTCTACACTGATTTCCTTCAGATGTAAAGTAGGACGTGTTCCGATATTAAGCAGTCCATAAAACGATTTATCTTCATATTCAATATGAGCTACATATACTCCCTTCGGTGGCAAAGGCTCATCGCTCAGAAGATTAGCTGTTGGAAAGCCTAACTTCCTCCCAATACGATTTCCTTCCACTACTTTTCCCGTAAAACTTGAATATGTTATTGATTTCATCTCTTATCATTAAATCATTACATAAAATTCATAGGAACTCCCCCTCCTAAAAAACATAAATTTTATTCAGACACTAATTGCATAAATTCATCTTCTGAAATAATAGGAATTCCCAACTGCTTGGCTTTATCAAATTTTGCCGGTCCAATATTCTCTCCGGCAATTAAGAAACTCAATTTGTTACTGACGGCACCGAGCAATTTTCCGCCGTTTTTTTCAACCATATCTTCTAATTCTTTTCGTCGTTGCGGACTACCGAATGATCCACTCACCACGAAAGTTAGTCCTTGTAACTTAGAAGAAAGTGGAGTTTCATTTTGTGTTAAAGAAAACTGCAAACCATTCTCTTTCAAAGATTGTATGGTTTTTAAATTATCATTATCTTGAAAATAGAGGACTATACTTTCGGCTATTTTTTCGCCGATATCTTCAACCTCCATCAATTGTAATACTGAAGCTTGCATCAACCCATCTATGTTTCGAAAATGTTGTGCCAATTTTTTCGCCGAAGTCTCCCCTACATATCGTATGCCAATGGCATACAACACCCTGTCGAAACTTACTGTTTTAGATTGTGCTATACCATTTAATATATTCTGCACTGTTTTTTCTCGAAAACTTACTATACGTTCTTTTTCATTGGTAACGTATGATTTCTCTAAGCCTATTAAATCTTCGGCTCGCAATTGATATAAATCTTCGATGCGCAGAATTTTCTTTTGTTCCACCAATAAATCTATTTTTCCCTCGCCTAAGCTATCAATATTCATCGCTTTACGACTGATAAAATGTTCGAGTTTGCCTTTGATTTGTGGTGGACAGGCTTTGGCATTCGGGCAATAATAGGCTGCTTCTCCTTCTTTACGAATCAAGGGTGTGTTGCATTCCGGACAATGACTAATGAATGTAATGGGCAATGCATGTTTGCTTCGTTGATTCAGATCTACATCTACAATTTTCGGTATAATCTCACCTCCTTTTTCTACAAACACACTATCACCCCTATGTATGTCTAATTGATCCATGATATCGGCATTATGCAAACTTGCTCTTTTAACAGTTGTTCCGGCCAATTGTACGGCTTGCAAATTTGCTACGGGCGTTACGGCTCCGGTTCTTCCCACTTGATAGGTAACATCCAAAAGTTTTGTAGCTACTCTTTCGGCTTTAAACTTATAAGCTATCGCCCAACGGGGACTCTTGGCGGTATTTCCCAACTGATTTTGCATGGTATAATCATTCACTTTCAATACAACACCATCAATATCGAAAGGTAAATTTTTACGTCTTTCATCCCATTCTTCGATAAAGGTGAAGACTTCCTCTAAGGAATGACACAAACGGCTATACGGGCTCACTTTAAACTTCCATTTTTTAAGCTGTTGCATGGCATCATAATGCGTTTGTATATCGAGAAGCTCCGTTGAAAGGAAATACATAAAGCCATCCAACTTACGTTTTGCTACTTCGGTTGAGTCTTGTAATTTCAAACTGCCTGAAGCAGCATTGCGAGGATTAGCAAAGAGACTTTCGCCCATTTCTTCTCTTTCAGCATTTAAGAGTGAAAAGCTCTGATGAGGCATAATGATTTCGCCTCTTACTTCCAAAAGCGATGGAACCTCTCCTTCTATCATTAAAGGAATAGAGCGTATGGTTTTAACATTATTTGTAATAAGATCACCTTGTACCCCATCTCCCCGTGTGATGGCCTGTTTGAGTTTGCTTTGTTCATATATCAACGCAATGGCTACCCCATCGTATTTCAATTCGCACACATATTCTACCTGATTGGTTTGTAATCCTGCTTTTACTCTTGCATCGAAAGCTTGCAATTCTGCTTTGTTGTAGGTATTTCCCAACGACAACATAGGCGTACTATGCTTGGCATGTTCGAACTGTTTGGTGATTTCACCCCCTACTCTTTGTGTCGGACTATCCGGTAACACAAAAGCCGGATACTGTTTCTCAAAATCTATCAATTCTTGTAAGCGTAAATCAAACTCATAATCGCTGATTGTCGGTTTATCTAATACATAATAATTGTAATTATGAGTATTTAGTTCTCTCACTAAATTGATTATACGTTCCTTTACCTTTTGCATGCAGTATGTAATTATTGTTTTATTAGTTTCATGGTCCGGATGATTTTTTGTTCAGTTTTGATTGTCAGAAAATACATGCCTTTGGCAATGTTGGATAGGTCTATGCTTGATGTCGGCTGATATAAGATTTCATCTTTTAATATCTTTCCGCTTATATCACACACTATCATCCTCACCGGAAGTATGCTATTTGTTAACACATGAATATTTATCACATCCTGAGTAGGATTTGGAAACAGCAACACATGATGATCTTCTATGAAATCATTGACACCCACTTTTACTTGTAAATGCAAATGAATTACACTATCACATCCATATTGATTCTGAACCGTTCGATGTAATTGTAAAACACCGGGAGACAAAGTATCGGTATAAACAAGAAACTCATTTTTTTTGTATATTTCACCTATAACAACTTCATCGTAAAGTATGGTATCATGAACCGGATGTACTTTTAAGGACAGTTGGACGATGCTATCACATCCATGGACATTATTCGAAGACAAAGTAAAGAAAAAGTCACCGTATCCTAAGCTATCGCTATGGATATCGAAACCATGTTGATTAAAAGTATCTCCAACACATAATTCATGTTCAAAGCGAGTAGTATCGGGAGGTATAACACAAAGCGTTAATGCAATAGTACTATCACAACCATAGGAATTAGTATGTGTACGATGTAACATAATAATTCCAGCTTTGGGAGGCAACGTGTCAAATCCATGGTTTATGTAGGGATTTCCTAAACAGAGAGTATCTTCTAAATAGGTTGTATCAGAAGACAAAACATAAAGTTCCAAATACACCAAACTATCACATTGGTTATCAGTAAATAAATGTTGACTCAACCACACACTTCCTATTTTTTCAGGAACATAATAAAAATCACGGGAATGATATATATATCCCATACAGATTGAGTCCTTCAAAAAATTTGTCGTAAAACATCCATATTCATAAGCTCCTATATCAATTAAGCTATCTTTGATACGAATAGACCCGGCTAAATCAATAGGTTGATCATTATATGGTGAATAGCCCGCATTTATACAAGCTGAATGGGCTTGTAAACTATAATCATAATTGTCCGGATCGGTAAATTTCACATAAGCATAATTAGTATCACTTCCATCGTTGTCCACATCGAGGTTGATATTGGAGGTTCCACTATAATTTGACTGTATGGCGGAATAAGACACATCAGTAACAGCAGACGAATTGGAAGCGATTTGATTAAAATAGGCATTTCTTGTATTATCCCAGAAAATACAATTACGTACAAAGCAGGTGTCTCCATTATAGATACCTCCTCCGTTAGAAACAGCCATATTTGAAATAAAGTTGCAATTCACCAAATAGGTTGTATCCCAAATGATGGCACCTCCGCCGAAAAGAGCTTTGTTATGATGTATGTTACAATTAGTCAATCGTGCATTTCCATTCACATATACACCTCCACCATAGCCACTGTCGCTGATATTATATTGAATGACACAATTCTGTAGTTTCCCGCCATTCATATATATCCCGGCACCACCCTCATTACAAAAGCCATTTTGAATAATAAAGCCATCGCACAGAGAGCGATTAGTATCCGTAGCACCTGCCGTTGACAATACCCTATGTTTATTTTGACCATCAAGGATAGTAGGATGTTGACTCAAATTACGCATAGAAAGATTGAAAGTAGAGGATTCATTTCCGGCAAAACTACCAAATATCGTATTCGACTCAGCTAAACGAAAAGCCGTTTTGTTATTCGTATCTCCAAAATACATACCTTCTTTCACCCATATTTGGGTAGGATTTGTATACTTTCTTTGCATAGCAAATGCCAAATGGGGACTTGCATTGCTCCAGGATGAACCATCTTTTTTCCCTGCTCCTGTAGGACTAATATATACAATATGATTTGAATCGGGATTAATGATATAATCAGAAGGTTTAATATTTATGAGGATATAATGCCCGTTAGGAAAAGAATAACTGGCTGGATTCAATGCTGAAACAGAGAAATAACCATCGGCATAGCCTGTCCACCCCCAATTGATGTGAAAATAATTCGAATCATCATAGGCATCGAGCACGAATGCATGTCCTCCTACATCACCGCTGGCACGATATAAAACGGGCCTGGCTGAATCGATTTCATTTTTCAAAATCTGTATCCATAACGAATCGCTATGTTGAGACCGGTGTAATCCGATAATATCGGGATATCCGAAAAAGCTTTTCAAGGCTAATTCAGCACTTGGAGAACCCGGTACATATTCAGCCAAAGAAGCATTACTGCCGTAAACACCATAATCCATTTCCATACTTACACCACAATGATACATTAAAACAGCAACGGCATAAATCTGATTGGCGGGTGTATAGGACGACAATGCATTAGGCATAGAATCAAATCGATAAATAGTGTTTTCGAAATCAGCAGAAAGCAAACCAAAAGGATGGTCCACATAGGTATGTGCACCAAAGCCTTTGTGCGGATGTTTCCAATAGTTCATCACCTGTGCCATAGCAACTACCACACATCCGGTAACACAATGGGTATTTAAATTTACATCAAAGGGACACTGACTGTTATATCGATTACCTTGCCCCCATTTCGTTGTGATCATAGGCGAACCCGAGGCTGTTGTACCTTTCTGTCTGAATAGGGTGCCGCTCAACAATGCTTGCCAAGCTTGCGTAGTGGAAGATGTAGCTGAAATTTCATTATCTATTGCATATTGTATTTCATCTTCATAGGATTGAATCCACGACATAAATGCAGGTGGAATATGATTGGGATTATAGGCTCCTTCGGTTGAATAGCCTAAAATAGGTCTTACCCTATTGTCGGCAGCTACTATTACAAAACCGGCATCTCCGGCATTATATATATACACCAATGCCTCTTGATTAACCGACTTTTGTTGGCTTGTCGAAGGATAAACCAACACAAATTCTTGTAAGTTTTTTTGTATGCTTGCTGCTGTTTTACTATTATAAAAATGTAATGCAACTTGTTTAGCGGTAAGTGTATCTACCTGATTTGCTACAAGTAATTGTAGCGAAATCAAATAAACAAAAAATAAAAGTACTTTTTTCATATCATATCATCTTTTCTTTCGCTTGTTCATTGTTTGAATCCTCAAATTTGAAGCAAAGATATAAAAAATATGTTTTAGTCCGTCGCTTTATTAATAGCTTAGTTTTTTTCGTTACATAAGAAATTAAATCATTATTGTCCGATATAAATTCCGATATTGTTACAGATTCTTCGCTTCGCTCAGAATCTGTTGGATTTTATCGGACATTAGTGAAATTAAATATTGATAGAATTATTCACATACATTATTTTCCGTAGCTATATATGAGAAGAGCGAAAAAAGGATTACTTTTGCAAGATAAAAAAAAGAGAAAGAAAGGGATGAGCAATAACAATTACATTCGCATTAAAGGTTCGAAAGTCAATAACTTACAAAATGTAAGTTTAGATATTCCACGCAACCAACTCATTGTTATAACCGGTTTATCGGGTTCCGGAAAATCTTCCTTAGCATTCGATACTCTTTATGCTGAAGGTCAACGTCGATACATTGAATCCTTAAGTGCTTACGCACGTCTCTTTTTAGGGAAAATCAACAAACCCAACGTAGAATACATCCATGGACTTCCTCCCGCCATTGCCATTGAACAAAAAGTAAACACCCAAAATCCACGATCCACTTTAGGAACATCGACCGAAATTTATGAATATATCAAGCTTTTATACGCTCGTTTAGGAGAAACCTACTCCCCTATTTCGGGTGAATTAGTCAAACGCGATAGCGTCAGCGATGTGTGTGATTATATTTTTTCATTGCCGGAAGATGTTCGTATTATATTGTATGCTCCCTTTCTCATTCGCAATGAAAGAAGTCCGAAAGAACAATTGCAGGTTTTATTAAAGCAAGGATTTAACCGCATACAAATAAAGGATGAAATTATATATATAGATGATTATCTGAAACAAAAACAAATAAATCATGAAGAAATTCATTTGTTAATAGATCGTTTTACGGCTGATCCATCGGAAGAAAACCAATCCCGTGTAGCCGATTCCATTGAAACCGCCTTTTTTGAAGGTCAAGGTGCTTGTTATATTGAAATACATTTTCCGAACGGTCCATGTAAAAAACACAGTTTTTCCAATAAATTTGAAAAAGATGGCATTACATTTAAAAAACCAAGCATTAACATGTTTTCATTCAACAATCCTTACGGAGCATGTCCACGCTGTGAAGGTTTTGGCAATACTTTAGGTATTGATCCCGACTTAGTCATTCCAGATAAAAGTCTGTCGGTCTATGAAGATGCTATCGTTTGTTGGAAGACAGAAAAAATGAGTGAGTACAAAGATCAACTGATCAAAAATGCTTCTCGTTTTCATTTTCCTATTCACAGACCTATATACAAACTCAGTAAAGAAGAGTATCAGTTATTATGGGATGGTAATGAATATTTTGAGGGCATAAACAGCTTTTTTAGCTGGGTTGAATCCAATACCTATAAAATACAATACAGGGTCATGTTATCGCGTTACAAAGGAAAAACCATTTGTCCTCTCTGCAAAGGCAGCCGCCTCACAGAGGAGGCGGCTTATGTTAAAGTGGAAGGCGTAAACATCCATACTTTGATTGAGATGCCATTGGAAGAATGCCTTGATTTCTTTAACAAACTTACATTTAAGGATACAAACAAACAACTTATCGCAGAACGATTGGTAAAAGAAATCCGCACACGATTGCGATTTTTATGTGAGTTAGGCTTAGGTTATTTAAGTTTAAATCGCTCATCCAATACCTTGTCGGGAGGGGAATCGCAAAGGGTAAATCTAGCAGGATCGTTGGGTAGCAGTTTGGTTGGTTCTTTATATATTTTAGATGAACCCAGCATAGGCTTACACAGTAAAAACACCCAAGAATTAATAAAAGTATTACAACATTTAAGAGATATTGGCAATACGGTAGTCGTCGTTGAACACGACGAAGACATCATACGGGCTGCCGATCATATCATCGACACAGGTCCCCTTTCCGGACGTCATGGAGGACAAATTGTTTTTCAGGGAAATATTCAAGCACTCTACGCTCATCCCAGCAGCATAACGAGCAAATATTTAAGAGGAGAGGCAAGCATTGATATACCAATAACACGTAGAAAATCCAATGGTTTTATTTCTCTTAAAAACGTTTCTTTATACAATATCCGTAATATTTCGGTCGACATCCCTTTACATGCACTCGTACTAATCACCGGCGTTTCCGGCAGTGGCAAATCAACTTTAATCAAGGAGATATTATATCCTTTATTATCCCGTCACATTGAAACAATATCCATTAATCAAAAAGAAGTTTTTCCTCATCTCAGTGGAGACCTTGACCAAATAGCCGAAATAGAGTTAGTCGATCAAAATCCTATTGGCCGATCCTCTCGTTCCAACCCCGCTACTTACCTGGGAGCTTTTGAATACATTCGTCAATTGTTTGCCGAGCAAGCTTTATCAAAAAGCAGAGGTTATAAACCCGGTTTTTTCTCATTCAATGTAGAAGGGGGACGTTGCGAAGCTTGTCAAGGGGAAGGTCGTATACATATTAAAATGCAATTTATGGCCGATGTAGATATTGAATGTGATGAGTGTAAAGGGAAATGTTATAAAGACGAAACCTTAGAAGTTAATATTGACGGTAAAAACATATACGACATCCTTCAACTTACAGTTGATGAAGCAATAGCCTTTTTTCAATCTATTCCCTCTAATCGTTTAACACAAAACATCATACATTGTTTACAACCTTTATCCGATGTTGGAGTAGGATATTTACAACTAGCACAATCCTCGGCATCTCTTTCCGGAGGGGAAGCTCAACGCATTAAATTAGCGTTATTTCTCGGAAAAGGCAATAAACAAAAGAATACTCTATTTATTTTTGACGAACCAACCACCGGACTACATTTCCACGATATCAAAAATCTATACAAAACATTTCAAGAACTGATAAAAAAAGGACATAGTTTGATTATCATCGAACACAATTTGGAACTTATTAAATGTGCGGATTGGATCATCGACCTTGGACCGGAAGGCGGAAACAAGGGGGGGCAAGTAGTGTGTCAAGGAACACCGGAAGACATCATACAACATAAAGACTCTTATACTGCCCAATACTTAATGAAAAAACTTATACCCTAAAACTTCTCTTATGCAATATATCATATTCAGCTGTTTTATTATCTATGTCGCAATGATGTTTGTTATAACGTGGATCACTGCTCGCAAAGCCACCAATGCATCCTTTTTCGTAGGGAATCGCAAATCGCCCTGGTTTGTTGTTGCCTACGGTATGATAGGAGCCTCGCTTTCAGGAGTAACCTTTATGTCGGTTCCTGGTTGGGTCGACACGCGTTCGTTTACCTATATGCTTATGGTTTTTGGCTTTTTCCTAGGATACATCGTCATTGCATTTGTATTGATGCCAACTTATTATAAATTAAATCTCACTTCTATCTATAGCTATTTGGAAACTCGATTCGGTCGATTTTCGCATAAAACCGGCTCTTTCTTTTTCTTATTATCACGTACCATAGGAGCATCCTTACGTATGTTTATTGTCATCATTGTACTTCAAAACTTTGTATTTAGTCATTGGGGCATTCCTTTTGAAATTACCGTTTTAATGATTATTACCTTAATACTGCTTTTTACCGTTAGAGGAGGAATTAAAACCATCATATGGACGGATACCCTTCAAACTACATTTATGCTTACCGCCTTGATTATGAGTTTTATCATGGTGGGTTCAGCTATGGATTTATCTGTTAAAGATTTATTTTCAACCGTATGGAAAAGTGACTACAGCGGTATGATCTATACCGATTCTTCAAGTCCTTATACCTGGTGGAAGCAACTATTGGGAGGCATGTTTATATGCATCGCTATGACAGGACTTGATCAAGAAATGATGCAAAAAAATCTCAGCTGTAAAAACTTAAAATCAGCACAAAAGAATATGATGACTTTTAGCCTCACCCTTTTCCTGGTCAATTTTCTTTTTTTATTTTTAGGTGCAGCTTTATACATTTATGCTAAACAAATGGGTATTGATGCCAAAGGCGACCTTTTGTTTCCTACCGTTGCCATCAACTATTTAGGCCCTTTGGCTGCTATAGTTTTTATCATCGGATTAATTTCTGCACTATTCCCTTCGGCTGATGGAGCCTTGACTTCTCTGACTACTGCTTTCAGCATTGATTTCCTCAATCTTGAAAAAAGAACCGATTATTCGGAAAAGAAAAAAACTCACATCCGTCATTTGGTACATATCTGTTTTGCATTCATCTTTGTAGGAGTTATCATTTTTTATTATCACTATCAGAATGAACATCTTATTGAGATACTTTATAAAATTGCCAGTATTACCTATGGGCCTCTCTTAGGCTTATTTGCTTTTGGGCTGTTTACTAAAAAACAATTAAAAGATACATACGTTCCCTTTATTTGTGTGAGCGCCCCTGTTATATGTTTTTTCTTAGACATATATGCGGACAAATGGTTTCATTATTCTTTTGATTTTG
Source organism: Bacteroidales bacterium UBA5266 (assembly GCA_002411545.1). Lineage (GTDB taxonomy): Bacteria > Bacteroidota > Bacteroidia > Bacteroidales > WCHB1-69 > UBA5266. The sequence goes on from DHTG01000101.1 coordinate 43,768, forward strand.
AACTATTATTGGTAAACGGACTCTTTACTTTTCTCGGATTATGGTTGATACGTAAAAAACAAACCGACAATTAGAAAAAAATGCTTAATTTTGCCATCAAAAAATCAATTTAAAATGTATTCTAAAGTCAAAACGGTTATTTTTAGCGTCTGTATAGCTATATGTTTTAATGCTTGTGTAGATAAAAAACAAGGAAATGATGCTTTTATATTAACAGAGAAGACATTACCTTGCAAGATTCAATGTAGTGATGAACAAGCAGATTCCTTGCCGGAATTGGATGATGGTATTATCAATCAATTTCTACCATTTATAAAGAAATACGAAGGACACAAAGCTGTTTTGAAAATGCCACTTCCTTCAGAATGGAAAGCTGAATATAAGATTGAAAGTTTATCGCCCGATTTTGAGATATGGATCGTTACTAATTTACATGAAGTTACTCATAAAGCCTTAATTACCCTAAAAAAATCAGCATCAGGTTATGAGGTGATTTCCGGTTTATGGATAGCTTATAGTACTGCCATAGAAGGAAGTAATTATATTGAGAGTGAAGAATGGATTGGCAACATAGATGAAGAGTATACGATTCGTATGAAAAAACAGTATGAAAAAATACATTCATCCTTAAACGACAGTATTCCACCAACCAACATCTTGCAGGTAAAAGAAGATGTATATCAAATTTCCTTAAACGGAAACATTCTATATCAACAGCCTGAAATCTATGAAACAGATTATATGGCAGTAGTCCAATTTGCCGACACGACAGAAAAGGGCATTGTATTGGATGAAGAATGGATATGGAACAGCATACATATGCAAGAAGTATTAGAAGAACATAACATATTATTTGCTGAAATCACTCACAATTTCGATAAAGTATCCATACGGAATTATCACGGAGAAGAAGTAGATAACATTAATATATACCCCTTATTAAGCACCTATTCCAAAGGCTATTTATTCCTGAAAAAAGGGCAATCGCCTACTTATCATCGATATTGTGAAGCCAAAGAATGCTTGGAAAAAGCTTTGCCTTTTTTTGGAATTGCAGTTGAACAAGAAACAGAAGAAGCTTTATCTGACAATAAATAATTATGTCAATCTATTGTCTTTTGGAAAAACAACAGTAGGTTTAAAATTCTTAGCTTCGTCGGGCGTCATCATGGCATAGGACACAATAATAACCGCATCGCCAACCACAGCTTTACGTGCGGCAGCTCCGTTCAAACAAATTACTCCACTGTTTCTTTCGCCTTCAATTACGTAAGTTTCTATACGTTCGCCATTGTTTATATTCAAAACTTGCACCATTTCGAACTCTATCAGATTGGCTGCATCCATCAAGGCTCTATCGATGGTTATACTTCCTTTATAGTGAATATTAGCTTGCGTAACAACTGCCGAATGAATTTTGGATTTTAACAGATTTATCAGCATTTTATCTTTAAGTATTAAATTCTATATTATCAATTAGTCTAACATTATCCAACCAAGCCGCTAAACATATGAGTGATTTTGATCCCGGTTGAAATGCTGTTACATAGTTTAAATGATTAGCATCTACAACTTCTACATATTCCAGTGTGAATGAATTATTCTCTTTAAAGCGATTTGTAATCCATTGTTTAATCTCCAGGGGAGTTTTCGAATTTATAAACGTTTTCGCTTCTGAAAGTGTTTGATAGATAAAAGGCGCTTCTTTACGTTTATCGGCTGAGAGTAAGGCATTGCGCGAACTGAATGCCACTCCGTCAGGTTCTCTTACTGTATCGACCAATACAATATGTATTTTAAATGTGCATATGTCAACCAATCGCTGTATAATGACCGCCTGTTGGTAATCTTTTTTGCCAAAATAGGCTCTATCGGGTTGTACCATATCAAAAAAACGTCTGACAACCATAGCTACACCGGCAAAATGTCCGGGTCGAAAAGCTCCTTCCATTACTTTATCAAGAGAACCAAAATCATAGGTCTCTTGAGGAGTAGTAGGATAAACTTCTTCGACCGAGGGTAAAAATACCAAATCACAAATGGAAGCTATCAGGGTGATATCCTGTTCAAGATTACGTGGATAATTTTTTAAATCGTTGGCATTGTTAAATTGGGTCGGATTCACAAAAATACTGCAAACCACAAAATCACATTCCTCTCTTGCTTTTTGCAGCAAAGCATAATGTCCTTTATGTAAGGCTCCCATGGTAGGCACAAAACCTATGCGTTTACCCTGTCTTCGCTGAAGACTTACCAAACGACTGAGTTCCTCCGATGAATAAACCTTGTTCATGTTTTATGCTTTTTTAGATGAGTGATTTTTACGTAATCCATTTACTTTCTTTACAAAATTTTTAACAAAATGGATTTCAACTATAAGAAAGAAAACCATAGCCGCCATTAATGTCAAAAAGCCTACGACCACGGCTGTTCGCAAAATGTGAGGATATACTTTGCTCGTATCCAAATATGGTTCGGAAACAATACTTAAAAATCCCATTTCTTCCAATATTTTCACATTGAGGGCATCATACTTAGCTTGCAAATCATTTCGTTGTGAAACTAATGCGAAAAACAATTGTTGAGCGGCATAGACCTCAGGCCCTTTTTGTTCAATATTTGTTTTTAACTTTGCCAAGGCTTGTTTATCTACTACACGAGAACCTTCATTCGTGCCTAAATAACCCTTTGTTACTTCCATCCCTTGCATTGTTTGAAGTATGATTTCATAGTCTACCCCATATGAAATCAGCAATTTCATAACGGAATCAATGGCTTTTTCTTTAATTTTCAAACCCTTATTCACGGCATCCAAACTTAAAAAATAAGGCTTTTTAACATCATTTATAATGATAGTATTGAGTAAATAAGGAAAATCTTTTGCAATAGTATAAGCCATTTGAGGGTCTTTATCATACACTTCTACAATGACATTTCCATAAAACTTATCCAATTTTACATTGATATTTTTATGGTATTCTTTCGACAATAAGCGATAATTATCATGGATATTATAACGTTTGGCATAAGCATATTTTTTTGTTATTGTATCGATCATTTCGTTCGATTTACACCACAACATCACCTGTTTGGCCGGTGTTTCATCCGATTTGGGAATAATATTGTAGGGATAAAAAGAAAGGGTAGATTTATATTTTGGGGTAATAAAAATCGGTGACATAAAAATAATGACAGCCAATACACTGATTAATACGATACCACTTATCCAAAATTTGCGTTTCCACAAAATCAGGCACCATTTTGATAAATCAATCATGTATAAATTCTTATCTTGCGATCTTTCTTTTTCCATTTAATTATATAAATATATATTTACCAATGCCATTCTTAATTATATTTCGTCTTTAATCTATGGCAAAAAATGTCTGCAAA
>DHTG01000101.1:47362-47932 GCA_002411545.1 Bacteroidales bacterium UBA5266
AAAAATACGTATTTATTCAATATAATCCAATAGAATATTGCAAAATTCATACTTAAACATAGCAAAGGAGTCTCTTTTTAAGATACCCAAAAATCAAATTTAAATCCAATTTTAAAAAACACTAGAGACACTAACGACAGAAACGATAGCCTTACCGTAAGTACTTGGACGTAACGATGTATTATAATCTGTGAAAATTCATGACAATCAGTGGGCAAAAAAAAAATACTAATCTAACAAATTTGAACCTCTGTGATTCTTTGTGTTCTCTGTGGTTATAGAAAGTTTTTGATTTTTTGTATCGAAAAAACAGGAAGTTAACTTGTTGAAATGGAACACTGGAGACACGAAGGACATAAATGCCATGGATGATTTGCTATGGATTAGCTATTTCATTAATACTGAAAAGTATTTTTTTAATTTTAACCGATTGGTAATTGTATAAAGTCAACTTATCTTTTTTTTTCTCTTTCTTTTAAACAATGTTTTGTCATAAGCAAAAACCATCCAAAGAAAAAAGGAAACATGAAATTTGTAAATATAGTTGATGAAATATCAAAGAAATTTATA
>DHTG01000080.1:0-10300 GCA_002411545.1 Bacteroidales bacterium UBA5266
TTTTCTATTTCATAATCTACCACTGTTTCTTTGGGTAAACGGAACGAAGGTATGCCGTATACCAACACTCCGCCGTATTGATGCAGTGCTTCAAAAACAGTAACCTCATATCCTTTTAACAGCAATTCTCTGGCACAGGTGATTCCGGCCGGTCCGCTGCCGATAACGGCGATTTTATGTCCGTTTTTCATAACCGGTTTATCGAATTCAATTTTGTTTTCTCTCGACCAATCGGCTACAAAACGTTCCAGTTTGCCGATAGCAATGGCATCGAATTTTTTACCCATGATGCATGCACCTTCACATTGCGTTTCTTGAGGACAGACTCTTCCGCATACGGCAGGCAATGCCGAATCCTTATTGATAATTTGGGCGGCTTTTTCGAAATTGCCTTCTGCTACTTGTTTGATAAATCCTGGAATGTCGATATAAACCGGACAGTCTTGTACACAAAATGGATTTTTACATTGTAGACAACGTTGGGCTTCCATCATGGCTTCTTCAACCGTATAGCCCAAACATACTTCTTTGAAGTGGGTGATGCGTTCTTTAGCAGGAATTTCACTGATAGGTATTCGCTTTTTATGATCGCGCACTTCTTCCACCACACCCCCTATATGGCACACATGTCCTTCGTTTTCTTCTTCGGCGTCGAGTTGTTTTTTGCCTTCTATGTTATTATACATGGCCTGACGTTGCATGGCCTCCGCAAAATTTACTTTGTAACCATCAAATTCAGGTCCATCCACACACGTGAACTTGGTTTCTCCTCCCACGCTCACGCGGCAGGCTCCACACATACCTGTACCGTCGACCATCATGGAATTTAAACTGACAGTGCATTTTATATTGTATTCTTTGGCTATATCCACTACAAATTTCATCATTATCAGCGGGCCGATGGCAATGATTTCATTATATTGCTTTCCGCTTTCGATTAATGTTCGCAACATATCGGTTACCAATCCTTGATGTTGGGATGAGTTGTCGTCGGTGGTTACGTAAACATTACATATTTCCTTCAATTCTTTTTCGAAAATCAACAGACCATAAGTTTTGGCTCCCAAGATAGCGTCCACACGTATACCTTGACTGTGTAACCATTTTATTTGAGGATAGATAGGTGCAATGCCCACTCCTCCGGCAACAAATACGTATTTTTTATTTTTCAATTCATCAGGAGGTAAATGCAGGAATTCGGCAGGTTTACCTAAGGGTCCAACTACATCGGAAAAGGCATCGCCTTCGTGTAAGCTTGCCATTTCCAGGGTCGATTTTCCGATGGCTTTAAAAACGATGGTAACTACACCTTTCTCTCTGTTGTAATCGGTGATGGTCAAGGGTATTCTTTCGCCTTTTTCCGACATTTTCACAATGAGGAATTGACCGGGCTGTGCTGCTTTGGCTAATCGTGGCGCTTTCACATCCATGAGATAGGTGTCGAGTGCTAAGTTTTTTTTCTTTACAATTTGGTACATCTGTTGAGAGCTATATGATTATTTTTTTAGTTCCTTTTTATTGTGTGAATAGTAAAAAAAGAAGGTTACTCACAAGTAACCTTCATATAATTTATTTGGCGTAAAAATCAAACATTTCTATCAAGGCTTTTTGGCAGACCGGACAGAATTTATTGTAAACAATGTCCTTCATGGTACAACTTATGTAGGGCCGGTACAAGCCTTTGGCACAATAGCCCGCTCCTTCGTATACCCCCAACAAATCATTGTTTTGATCGGTTATGAGAGTGGGAATGGGCGTGTTGGGAGCAAGCATATTTTTCCACTTGCTTTCAAAGTTCACCAAACTGGTAATATTGGGTTCTTTGGGTTCACTGCCTTTAGGATAGAAATCCTGTACTGTTACCTCAGAAGTATAGTATTCATCGGCTAAACCTCCGATGGTATGTCCGAGTTCATGTACACATACATAATTAAAATGTTTATTGTTCGATACGGTGGCATACCAATTGTAAATGCCTCCACCGCCGTATTTTTTAGTATTACATAATATAATTATGTTGTCGTAAGGAGCATTGGAGCAAACGTTATGGAGTTGCCACACATGATCCAACATGAGATAACGTTCCAAGTCTAAAGAATAGAAAGCACTGCCGACTACGGTTTTTACTTTTTTCCCTCTGATTTCATCACTGATACCCGATTCTTCGGAATAAGAAAGTACAGCACGTATGTTTATTTTAACGGCCGATTCTTTAAAAGGGGTACATTCTATAATGGCATTTTTACATCGCATAAGGTCTTCACGCAGTTGTGTACTGTCGGCTAAGGCATAACCTTCGGGGACTATTACTAAATCATAGGCTTGATTGTAATTTCCTCCGATATGTAAATCCATTACTTCACATTGGTAAGTGTTAGGTACAGCCTGTATTGTTTTGGGATGAACAACTATTTCTTGCCTTTTTTCAAAATCACTGTATTGGTTGCGGGTGTAGAATTCAATACGTACACTGTTTTTCGGATAGGGACAACGTACCGTTTCCTGAAAGGCTTTGCTTAGTGTAGCTCCTTTTTCGGTGGTTCTGTATTCTCCGAACAAACAAGAATAGGTACGAGAATAAATCAATTGTTTCGAATTAACATCGTAAACCATAATTTTATGGCAACCGTAATCATTGGGGTCAATTAAATTCGTTAAGGAGCCCGCCCAAAGATTATCCACTTGATAGTTTTTAACTTCTATGCTGTCTTTATCTTTGGTGCCGGAATGAATATAGTTGATGCGAAGAGTTTTAGGATAAAAATAGGTATTAAAACCCTGTGCCGGCAGTATCAATTGTATGCCAAGTAAGCATAACAGAATCAGTGATCTTTTCATATAAGGATTATTTAGATAAATGCTTTTTTAGTATATCGACAATGATAGTAGAGGTATGTTCTATATCAATATCGAGTCCCATAGAGAAACGTATCAATCCTTCGCTCATACCCATTTCTTTCTGAATATCTTCGGGAACTTCAGAGGAAGTGCTTTTGCCTGAATTGCTAAACAAAGTGCGGAAATAGCCCAAACTTACTGCCAGGTATCCTATGCCACTGTTTTGCATATCTTCCATAATAGCAGAGGCTTTTGCGGCCGTTCCTACATCAATGGAAAGAATGCCTCCAAAACCAAAATGTTCGTTCATCATTTGTTTAAACAAAGGGAAGTCAGGATGGGTGGGAAGTCCGGGATATTTTACTTTAAAATCGGATTCCTGCAAACGTTTAGATAAAAACAATGCGTTGTGACTGTGTTGTTTCATTCGGATACCCAAAGTATAAAGGTTTTTCAATATACTTGACGAACGCAAAGGATCCAATACCGGACCCAATAACATGGCGGTACCGTTGTTTACGTCGATTAAAGAATTAATATAATCGACTGAACCACAAATGGCTCCAGCCACACAATCGTTTTTGCCATTGACAAATTTGGTCAAACTATAAATAACCACATCGGCCCCCAAATGATAGGGGGATAGAATCATGGGTGTAAACGTATTATCGACCAATAATTTGGCTCCGTGCTTATGGGCTATCTTCTTTAATTCGGGAATATTGGCCAATTGCAATAATGGATTGGAAAGGGATTCGGTGTAAAGGATTTTCGTGTTGGGGCGCATGGCTTTTGCCACGGCATCCAAATCGGAAATATTGACAAAAGTAACATCGATATTAAATTTCTTTATATAATTATGCAGAAAAGCAAAGGTGCCACCATAAATGGTGCAACTCGAAACGATGTGGTCACCGGCATTCACACCGTGTAATAAAGCACAGGTGATGGCGCCCATGCCTGATGCCGTTACCCAACCGGCTTCGGTACCTTCCATGGTTGCTAGAGCATCGGATAAATATTTATTGCTCGGATTCCAATGCCTGGAATACAAAAAACAACCTTCCGTTTCACCGTGAAAGGTATCGGTCATGGTTTTGGCTTCCATAAAGGTGTAAGTGGCACTGTCGGTAATGGATGGATTCACTCCTCCGTATTCTCCGAATTGTTTTAATTCATGCAATTTCATTGCTGGATTCCATTTCTTCATATCTTAAATCTTTTTTATTTTTTTTTATTTATTCCTTGAAGCAGCCGGTTTTTTTCGTGTTGCAAAAGTATAATTTTTTAGGATAAAACCGACCTGATTTTATACACAAATCATAAAAAAGATAAAGCTCTACGTGTGGGCATGCGTATAAAATAGCAACAATCACAGATGAATGCCAAATAAAACGATTGAATATAAAAGAAATAAATTAAGACTCACCTCTTTCGGAAGCACGTCGTACGTCTTTTTCTTTGATGCTTTCGCGTTTGTCGTATTTTTTCTTCCCTTTAGCTAAATAGATATCCAGTTTGGCCAGTCCTTGTTCGTTGACAAAGAGTAGCGTCGGGATAATAGTCGTCCCTTTGTCGTTGAGTTTATTCAATAACTTCCGCAATTCACGTTTGGTAAGTAATAGTTTACGGTCGCGTTTGGGTTCATGGTTGTTATAACTGCCTTGTAAATATTCGGAAATATGCAATCCTTTTACCCATAATTCATTGTTTTCGAAAGCACAATATGCATCGGTCAGGTTGGCTTTACCGGCACGTATCGATTTGATTTCCGTACCCGTGAGTACAATACCCGCCGTATATTTCGTCATTAGGAAATACTCGAATTCCGCTTTGCGGTTCTTAATACTGATCAGATGAGTGTTTTCTTTTTTCTTTGCCATATTCCGGATTTTTCTTTTCAGTATTGTTCAGAGGGTTTTATTTCTTTTTAAAATTAGTCAAGCCTTCTTGTAAGAAATTAATGAAATTATTCACATCCCTATCATAAGCTTTGGGCTCTTTGGTTAACAGATTGCCGTCTCCATCCATTAAGACGTATAAAGGTTGTGCGTTGACATTGAAATGTTCGATTTGATAATTCAGATTTTTCTTTCCGAGCGTTTTGATGGTTTTACCTTCGGGTGTTTTAACCCAATCTTTTTCGGAGAGTGTAATGGTATTGGCATCGGCATAGAGTGCCACCATAATGAAATCGTTTTGTAAAATAGGTTTCACCAAGGGATCGTTCCAAACATAGTATTCCATTTCTCTGCAATTGGCACAAGTCTTTCCTGTAAAATCCACAAAGATGGGTTTCCCTACTTGTTTGGCATAGGCTTTGGCTTCTTCCAAATCGAAAAATCCTTCAAAGCCGGAAGGTAGGTGTAGTTTGTCGGCATATTTACGGTCAGCAGGTAATTTGCTGATTTGTTTAGTACTTCCTCCCGAGTTTTCGAGTATACTGCGTTCGATGTTAAAATCTTGTGTTGTCATGGGAGGTACATAACCCGAAAGAGCTTTGAGCGGAGCTCCCCATAGACCGGGGATCATATATACGACGAAGGAGAACGTTATCAAAGCCAAAAACAATCTTCCTACTGATATGGTTTCGACCGGTGCATCGCCTTTGAAACGTAGTTTTCCTAAGAAATACATTCCTAAGAGTGAAAAGGTTACTATCCATAAAGCCAGATAGGTTTCGCGGTCGAGTATGCCCCAATCGGCACTTAAATCGGCCATGGAAAGGAATTTAAGTCCTAAGGCGATTTCGAGGAAGCCGAAAACGATTTTTACCGTATTCAACCAACTGCCCGATTTCATTTTGCCTATCACGGTAGGGAACATAGCCAATAGCGTAAACGGCAAGGCGAAACCCAAGGCGAAACCGATCATGGAGACAAAGAAAACCAAACTGTTGCTTGAACCCGAGGCCATTTCTATCAATGCGGCTCCTAATATAGGTCCCGTACAAGAAAAGGAAACCAATACGGTGGTTAAAGCAATGAAGAAAGAACCGAGGTAACCGCCTTTATCGGATTGTTGATCCGATTTGTTAATCCAGGAACTCGGCAAGGTGATTTCAAACAAGCCGAAGAATGAAAAGGCGAAAACCATGAATATAAGGAAGAAAATGACATTAGGCACCCAATGTGTACTGATGATGTACATGGCGTCTTTGCCTAAGAGCAAGGTAAGTGCCAGTCCCAAGACGGCAAAAATAAAGATAATGGAACCGCCAAAGAAATATGCCTGCTTCAACCCTTGTTTACGACTTTTTTCTCCTTTCATAAAGAAGCTGATGGTCATTGGAATCATGGGAAAAACACAGGGCGTTATCAAAGCCAATAAACCTGCTAGAAAAGAAACAAGAAACACTACCCACCAAGCTTTTTCTTTGGTTTGTTGGTCGGATTGGATTTGTTTTTTGTCGATTTGAATGCAAGCAGTGGAATCTTTATCTTTAACAGATGTATTTATAAGCGTATCCGTATTGTTGGTGTCAATTGCCTCAACAACCGCCGCATCATCCGATGTTTCTTTTTGGGGTATACCTTTGATGTGGAAGGAGAAATCGTCGCCGGCCATCACGCATTTGCCTTCTATGCAAGCCTGCGCATCGACCGAAGCGATGATGTCGAAATCTTTTTCCGACAATACTTTGATGCGTTGCTTGAAGATTACCGGTGTTTTATTAAAATAACGGTCGGTGCCGAATTCATCGGTAAATTCTTTATAGGGAGGCTCCGAGGTTTTGCCTATCAATTGATAGGAAGAGGAGGGTTCATAGGAGAATACCGTTTGTTGTGTAATCCCTTCTGTATTGAATTGGGAATACAAATGCCAATCTTTTTCAACCGTTGCTTTTATTTGAATTTCAACGATATTATCTTTGATGTGTTTGGTTGTATAAGACCATTTCACAGGTTTTGAAATCTGTGCGGAAACACTTAAAAAACAAACGGTAAATAAACCAACCCATAACACTGTCTTCCATGCTTTAATCATAGGATACATACATTTAAAATTTGTGCAAAAGTACATAAAAATGTGTAATAAGGGAGAATTGGATAAAAAAATGTGAGAAGTGGGGAACAATTACACATTGATACGTATGAATTGATTTTTGTTCCGAAACAGTGCAATGCCTATGGCATGCCGGTTATCGTCCTTCTGGTCGTTTTAGCCCTTTTTCCGCCCACAGATTTTCACAGATTAACAAGGAATAAATATAATTACGAATTAAAAATAGAAGACCTTCGACTTTAACTATGACTTAATGTTTTTTATTTTATATCTACGAAAAGCTTCCTTTACTAATGTTGTTATAGCAGGAATTTGTAGGTCCTTTTCACTTTTAATCTCTATATATCGAGATATTTTGCCTTTACCTTTCAATAAATTGTCAGGATCCGGAAAGTTTGCTCCATCATAAAATCCGAGTTTAAGTCCTTTTTTTGATGGAAAGAGTGTGCACACCATTTCAATATATTTCTTTCCGTAGCAGTATGCTATCATTTTAGCAGGAAGATCAATCTGCTCCTGTACATCCGGTAAGTTTTGTAGTATGATTTTTCGGAGGATTTGAGCAGTGTTAAAAACCTCCTTATCGTAATGGGATAAAAAATCATTTATGTTTTCGTTTTTCATGTGATTGAATTATATAATTACATAAAATTGTCGTATTCATTGATGGTGTCTTTTTTACATTTATCTTTTTCGATAACTCAACACCGCCCATGTGTTAAAAAAGAGTGCTAAGCATAGCAGGGAGAAAAATTGGGGAAGCATATCCATAAATCCGCTTCCTTTGAGATAAATGAGTCGAACTACTTGGATAATGTATTTTAGCGGACTGATATGACTAAACAGTTGTGCCCAATCCGGCATGTTGGCGGCAGGGGTGTAGAGTCCGCTGAGAAAAACAAATGTCAACACAAAGAAAAACATAATAAATACAGCTTGTTGTATGCTTTTGGCATAATTCGAAATCACCAAACCGAAACCCGACATGGCCAATACAAATACGGCGGCAAAAAGATAGAAGGTGATGAGACTGCCTTGGGGAAAGAAGTCGTAAAACAACCATGCGACAAAAATACAAATACTTAATGCGATAAATCCTACCACCCAAAAGGGGATGAGCTTGGATAAAATCAGGGTGAATTTCGATACGGGTGTTACATTCATTTGTTCGATGGTGCCTTTCTCTTTTTCGGCAACGATGTTTAATGCCGGCAAAAAACCGCATACCACCGACATAAGCATGACCAGTATGGCAGGAATCATATTATACAAGGATTTCATCAAGGGATTGTAACGAAACAAAGGGGTAATCCCGAAAGCGGGTGTGAATCCCTGTTTGCCGGGTGACATTAATTCAATACGGATATCTTGATTGAAATCGGCTATGATGCGTGAAAGGTATGCGCTGCTTAATCCGGCTTTCATGCCGTTAACGGCATTGGCCGATATCAAGACACTCGCAGTGTTTTCTTTTATTAAATCGGATTCAAAACGGGGAGGTATTTCTAATATGATGTCAACTTTATGGTCTTCAATAAGCTCGAAGGCGTCTTTTTCATTGGTCGTTATCTCTGTTAAAATGAAATATCCGGAAGATTGTATCTTTTCAATCAAAAGGTGAGTATAACCGCTTTTGTCGTTGTCGACAACACAGAGACGTATGTTTTTTATTTCGGTATTGGTTACTAAAGGAAAGATGGATAAAATAACAAAAGGGAAAACGATGACAAATTTCGGCAGGAAACGGTTCCTGAGAAATTGTTTGAATTCTTTTTCCAATAAATATTTTAACATCATGCTATTCTTTTAATGTTATTCAATTCTAACCTTAAATTTTTTAATACTAACAACTAACAACACAAATGCCATGGATAGCAAAATAATGATTTCTTTGGCAACGGAAGTGATCCCTAATCCTTGTATCATTACTTTACGTATGGCAGCTATATACCAGTTGGCCGGTAATAGTTTAGCCAGCCATTGAAAGAAAACACCCATGCTCTCAACGGGAAATATCATGCCCGACAATAAAATAACGGGAAACATTAACACCACCCCCGATATCAGCATGGCCACCATTTGTGTGTTGACAAGGGTAGATATAAATAATCCCAAAGCGAGGGAAACGAAAATGAAAATACTTGAAATCAACACAATCAATCCTAAACTCCCCACTATGGGTACTTTCAATACAAAGACCGATAATAACATAATGGTGGCGAAGTTGATGAATGACAATATAATATAGGGGACGGTTTTGGAAAGGATAATGGTAATAGGTTTGAGGGGTGAAACCAACAACACCTCCATGTTCCCCATTTCTTTTTCACGGGCAATGGAAATGGATGTCATCATGGCACAGATTAGCATCAATACCATACCCAATACTCCCGGCACGGTATTATAGGCTCCTTTCAAAGTAGGATTATACAGCATTTTTATGTCCGTTTGAATTTGATAGGGCAGCTTTATGTTTTGTGACAGGTTTTCTTGTTGATAAGAGCTAATCAAAGCGGTGGCGTATTGTGTTAACGTTAAAGCATAGTTGGGATCGCTGCCGTCGGCAATGAGTTGTATATGGGCATCGCCGGTATGCATCATGTTTTCATAAAATCGTTCGCTGAAAACGACGCACATGCCGATTTTGTCTTGTTTAAACAATGCATCGATTTCGTTTATATCATACACATAACGATCGATGGTGAAGTATTCACTGGTAGCCAATTTGTTTACTATTTCATGCGTGGCGGCGTCTTGTGAAGGGTCAAAAACAGCTATGCGTGCATTCTTTACTTCGGTGGTAATGGCAAATCCGAATAATATGATCATCAATACGGGCATTATCAATAAGATGATAGTTGTCCACCTGTCCCTGAAGATATGATAACATTCTTTACGGATAAAGGATATAAAAGTGGAAAATCTATTCGTATGCATGATTAATCAATTAATTTCTGATTGCTTTTCGTGCCAATAAACGGAACACTTCGTCTATATTTTGGGCGGAATAAGTTTCTTTTAATTGTTTGGGACTGTCTAAGGCAACGATTTTACCGTCGACTAAGATACAGATTCTGTTGCAATATTCTGCCTCGTCCATATAGTGGGTGGTAACAAACACCGTAATACCTTTATCGGTGGTTTGATAGATGAGTTCCCAAAACTGACGTCTTGCTGCTGGGTCGACACCGCCGGTAGGTTCGTCCAAAAAAACAATCTCCGGTTGATGTATGATGGAAATACTGAACGCCAGCTTTTGTTTCCACCCCAAGGGTAATGCTTTTACCAACGTGTTACGCTCGTTTTGGAAATCCAATTGTTCTAATATTTCATCTGTTCTGCTTTTAATTTCTTTATCGTTTAATCCGTAAATACCGGCATAGAGTCGCATGTTCTCGCATACTTTCAAATCTTCATAGAGTGCAAACTTCTGACTCATATATCCGATGTTCTTTTT
>DHTG01000080.1:10617-16172 GCA_002411545.1 Bacteroidales bacterium UBA5266
GTGAAATTACCGAAACGTTTTGTGAGTCCTTGCACGGCTATGGATAAATGTTGTTGATGTAAGTCGGTTTCTTTATACATATTGCTTGGGTTTTTTAGTTTCAACAGCCGAACGGGCAGCGAGTTCCATAAAACAATCTTCTATACTTGCTTCAATCTTTCGGATAGAAAGTTCATGGTGATGCAGGCTTTCAAGATAAGTTTGCAGTGCTTGTTGAGGTGTTGTGTTTACGTTTGTTTGTGGATGTAAATTGATATGATGTACATCTCCGAAAGCATAACAAGTTTTCACTGCCGGATAGTTTTTTAAGTCAGTGAGTAGTATAGACATATCGAGTGAAGAAACGGCCAAAAGGTCATCTGTATAATTGTTTACAATGTTTTGAGGCGTATCCACACTTAGGAAACGACCCTTTAACATAAGGGCAATACGGTCACAACGGCCGGCTTCATCCATATAGGAGGTAGAAACCATGATGGTGATCCCTTCGGATTTTAATTGTTTGAGTAAGTCCCATAATTCTTTACGTGAAACAGGGTCCACACCGGTGGTGGGTTCGTCTAAGAAAAGTATCATAGGCTTATGTATCAATGCACAACAAAGGGCTAATTTTTGTTTCATTCCTCCCGACAATGCTCCGGCTCTTCGTTTTTTAAATGGTTCTAATTGTTGATAGATATCTTTTATTAAATGATAATTTGTTTCAATTTGGGTGTTGAAAATACTGGCAAAGAATTGCAGGTTCTCTTCTACCGATAAATCTTGATAAAGAGAAAACCTTCCGGGCATGTAACCGATGTTATTACGGATTAGTTGATAATCTTTTTTTACATCCCACCCGTTTAAAAAGGCTTTACCGCTGTCGGCAAGGATTAAGGTGGTAAGAATACGAAAAAGAGTTGTTTTACCGGCACCGTCAGGACCGATAACGCCATAGATTTCCCCGGCTTGCACTTCGAAAGAGAGGTCGCATAGGGCTTCTATTTTACCGTATTTCTTTGTGATATGTTCAACCTTAATCATTGATTTTTTCTTCTTTCATTAATGTTCTGTGTTAGATAGGAAATCCACGCCTCCATACATACCGATTTTTAGGTATCCGTCATTTTTTACCTTTATCTTTACGGCATAGACCAAATTTGCTCTTTCATCTTGTGTTTGTATGGTTTTGGGAGTGAATTCCGATTTACCGGAAATCCATGCAATTTTACCTTTGTAAGTGCGTGTATTGTCTTCGCCGAAATCGGCATACACTTTCACTTCTTGTCCGATTTTCAATTGTGTTAATTGGTCGGAAGTAACATAAGCACGTAATGTCATGTTGTTGAGATCGGCCATTTTAAACAAGGCTTTCCCTACCATGGCCAATTCCCCGCATTCGGCATATTTCACCAACACGCTGCCGTTGATGGGACTGTTGATATAACATTTTGTTAATTGGTCTTGCAGTTGTGCTATTTGTATTTGCAATGCATCACTTTCTTCGGTGATACTGTTGTTGGCATTTACGATAGTCGTTTTTTGTGCCTCCAATTGTTTCTCTAAGGTGGCGATTTGTGCATTCACGTCGTCTAATTGTTTACGATTGGTAGCATCGGCTTTCAACAGGTTTTCTATGCGTTTCTTTTCTTGTTTAGCCGTAAGAATTTGTTGTTGCAATACAGCTATCTGTTTGTTTACATCGGTTTTCCGGTTATTGACGGCATTGATGCTGCTTTCCAATTGGCATTTTTTCAAATAGAGTTGTATGGTATCGATAAAACCTATGATTTCTCCTGCTTTTAATTCCGAGCCTTCTTCCACATCGAATGCCATAATTTTTCCGTTTGCTTCGGCCGAAACAATGACTTCGGTCGCTTCGAAACTGCCATTGGCATCGTAGGGATTGTTTTTTGTACGGCAGGAAATTCCTAAACTACATAAACTTATTGCCAATATTATCCATCTGATATTTTTCGTTTCCATTTTATATAATGTTAAATTATGTATGTCATTTATAATCCTTTTTCAATGTTAAGTTGATATAGTGCGAGCAGCCATTGCATCTCATGCAATACTTTGTTTTGCCTGGCCATATCGGCTAACACTATGTCTTGCAAGTAGTCGTTCACACTCAGGGTTCCGTTTTCTACTTTAACTTCCGATGTTGTTTTGATTTGTTCTCTTAATGCAATGATTTCATCGTCTTTTTGCATTAATTCTTTTGCTTTTTCTATATCCGAATTGGTTTTACTTACTTGTTGGTTTAGGTTGAAAAGGAATGTTTCCTTTTGAATAGCAATACTGTTAGCATTAATGTTTAGATTTTTGTTTTCATCACCATAAGTATATAGACCTGAGAAGTTCCACGACAAAGAAATTCCACCCATAAAGTAAGGAGAAAAACCGCTTTTAAACATATTCAATCCGGGGTTGGCATAAGCACCCTGTGCAAACAATCCTATACGGGGCATCCCTTTGGCGAGTGTTGCTTTTTGCTGTATATCATTTAGTTTTAATTGTGCATCATAGCGCTTTAACTCCGGACGGTTTATTTCTTCTTTTATATCTATACTTGATTTCGGCTTTTCCAATCGGGTTTCTTCGTTTATGTTTTGTCCTATTAATAAGGATAGCATCAAGACATAAGCTTTACGATTGTAAGTCATTTCACTCTTGGTTTGTTCACGCATTAAAATTTCAACTTTGATTTTGTTTAAATCGGAACTGTTGGCAAGTCCGTTGTCGATAAATTTTTCTATGCGTTGGTAATTGCGGTTTAATTCTTTCATGAAGAGCTCGTTTTGTTTGAGTTGTTCCTCTAAAAGCAATATACCGAAATACAATTGATTGATTTGTTGATACACGGCATAAAGGCTTACTTCCATATTCTGTTTTTCTATTTCACTTTGGGCTTTAATGGATTTTTGTTTGGAAGCTGTTAAGCCTCCGTCCCAAATGCTTTGATACAATTCCAATACAATACGATATTGGTCTTTTGAAGGAAATTCAATGCCGTCAACACCCATACGATCCATTATATTATTGAACTCGTCGGGAAACTCCGTGATGTCGGTTTGCCAGGAAGCACGGGCCTGCAAACTTAATTGGGGCAAATAGCTTTTTGCGGCATAAGCCAGGTTGTAGGTTTTCGATTTCTCTATCAAATCATATTGTTTGATTAAAGGATAGTTTTGCCTTGCTAATGCATAACATTGCTCAATGTTAAGGTTTTGCATATATCCTGAGATTGATAGGCTATAAAACAATAATAATAAAATCAATTTTTTCATCTTATCTATTATTTAGCGGTTAGATTTGTTTCTAATATACTTTTCATCCATAATGGAATGAAGGATTTACGTTCTTTAATAACAGTTTGTATATTATCGAAAATCCCGGTATTCATTTTTGAAAACAAATGAGCGGCAATAAAAGGAAAGATGGTTAATCCTAGGAAATTCAACATGAAATGTGCCGGATTGATGTCTGGACGAATGGTTTTAAATTGTTTTATAATTGAAATTTCATTGAAATTTATTTTTTTTATGGGAAACAAAAAACTGAAATCTTCCGGATTCTTTTGAAATTCGCTGAAAACAAACATGGGTAAATTAGGATCTTCTGATATCGTATCAATATATACAGTGGCAATATGGTTTAGTTTTTCTTCCAGTGTTGTGTTTTCATCTACCATATAAGGGATAATATTTCCAAATATTATATGCATTTTTTCAAGCATGATGATTTGGAATATGTTTTTCTTAGAACGGAAATAATAATTTACCAACGATAAATTAACCCCTGCTTTAGTCGCAATGTCGCGCATGCCGGCGGCGGCATATCCCTTTTCCATAAAGACTATTCTGGCGGCTTCCTTGATTTTTTCTTCTGTTGCTGTTTCTGTCATATTTTTAATTTATTTTTCGCTGCAAAGATATACAAAAAACAATTGTTTTAAACATTTGTTTAAAACAATTGTAAAATCATACTAAATGTATGTTTTTGAGCAAGATTAATCTTGAAAAAAATGGTTTAATAAAAAAGGAAGGCTGATTCTAAGCCGGTTATTTCCAGGAATGGCCGTTTACATGCAGCCATCGTTGAATTTCGGTATCGCCTAATTGTGCTGCTTTTTTGAAGTTTTCCAAATACTTTTCGTTATTTTTTAAGCTGTAATACGCATTGCCCATGTTCCTATAGGCGCTTTTCAATTCAGGATCTATTTCGATAGCTTTTTCGTAATAATGTATGGCTTTTTCATAATCTTTCAAGGCATAGTATGCATTACCCATATTCATATACGATTCACTGGTATCGGGCTTAACTTCGATGGCTTTTTCGAAATAGGGGATAGCCTCCTTGTATTTGCTTGCTTTGATATAGGATAAGCCGATAAGTTTAAAAATGTCGTTGTATGAAGAATCTAATTGGTATGCTTTTAAAAAATTTTCTATCGCTCGATCGTAATTGCCGAGCTGATCGGATGAAAGTCCGTAATTATAATATATCAAAGCCTCCTTTTTGTTTGGATTATCTTGCGTATAGACGCTGATAGGAATTAATATAAAAAAGATAGCGAAGATTAGATGTTTCAGAATTCCTTGGATATTTATTTTCATACGTAGATTATTTTTTCTTTACTAAAAGACTGATAAAATATATCAGGGAAGCAATTAAAAATATAATATTCACTGTATTTGCAAAGGGAGGCGCTGCCTGAGGAATTATTTGCCCCAACAATACCATGATATTTAGGATAACTAAAACTATCAAAAGGATTTTATGGGTGTTTTTCATACGAAAAGAATTTTATTTGTTAGCTGATGTATAAACGCAGAAAAGAATTAATTATTTTATATACGATTCCGGTATTCATCATTCATGATTCTTTTCGTAATTTTTAATTCATAATTCTTTTTTGTTGGTCATCAAAAATAATCCGTTTTACTACGGAAAAAAATGCACCAGGTCTTTAATTTGATAATCACTTTCTTTTCCTATTAACAGAATTACATAATTTTTCAGGATTAACAAATTATTTTTCATAGAATTTAATCCTCTTTAACAAGCTAACACCCCCCGAAATTTTCTAACTAGTGAATTTTTGAAAACAAAAAAAGGTGTTTTACACGGTTTTATACCAAAGAACTGCAAAGGCTCAAATGCGTAACAACCGTAATTTTTAATTTTTAATTGTTTCCCCTCCGTTTTCTTTAAAACATAATCCTTAGTAAAATGAATTTTTAAATACTTTTTTTACCTTCCCCTTTCTAAAAAAGCAACAACAAAAACGAGAGCTTTGACTGCTCCCGTTTTGATTTTTTTATGATTAAATTTTACTTCTATCTTGCCCTGTTTCAGCANNTTCTTTTCCTATTAACAGAATTAACGAAACAAGTACCCTCTCATCATGCTTATTTGTCTCGTCGGGTCGTTATCTTTGTTAAAGATAATACTACCTTTACCTTTTAAGCTCCGTAGGAGCGATATCTTTTTTGTTAACAAACGGAATTACATGAATTTTAGGATTAACAATTTATCTTCTATTTCCATACTTTTTTCTACAGCGAAAA
>DHTG01000080.1:16471-18036 GCA_002411545.1 Bacteroidales bacterium UBA5266
CAAGGCGGAAGAAAGCTTTTTACATACAATTTACTAATCTATAATTTCTATTCTATTGAATCTCTTAATAGTAAATTTGAGGAAATAGAAAAGCATAAGATTGAACAACATTTTATCTCAGCATTTGTCCAAATATTCAANNTTTTACGGCGTTATTTGCAGGGCGTTATTTGCACGGAACACTACCTTGATTGTCCTGCAACAGCAATACAGATAAAAAATAAATTAAATATGATTATAATTTTTTTTATTACCATTTATAATTTTCACATAGTTCTTTAATAAACTTTCTTCTTTCTTTCTCTGAATTAGAACATAAATAAATCTCTTGCAATTTTTCATTTAACGTCATTTCTTTGTATGGTTGAAATATGTCTAAAAAAAAATGTAAAACTCTATCATTACATCCAAATACAGCAGCTTCATCAATTATAGAAACAAAAAACTCCCACTCTTTTGTATCATCAAAAATAAAATAATCTCCTAATAAGTCTTCAACTGAATGATCTAATATTACAGGAATATCTCCTAAGACAAATAAAGATTTTTGTTCTGTATTTGGTATTTTTATAATACTATATTTTTCATACTCTTTTATTTCTTTAAAATTCATAATCTCAAGGACAATATCCTTACCCCCTACCTTTTTAGAAAATTTTTGAATATTATTATTAAAAAGTTCTCTATAATATATTTCTGAATCAGAAAATAAAAATAAATTTTTAAAATCTTTTCTAAGTACATATTTTGGTAATTTATTATACATATCTGTTGTCTATTTAATATTCTGGGAATCTCAAAATTATAGTATGTTCTTTTGTTGCAATTTTTATTGTTGGTTGTCCTGTAGATTTAGAATTTGTTCCAATTGTTATCCTTGTTCCATTTGCTGTTCTAAAACTATTTGTCGCATATGTATCACTTACTTTTACTAAATCTCCTTTCCAACCTGAATTGAGAGTTTTATAGAAATCACTCGCTTTTCCTCTTGAAAAATATACACTTGTTTTACTTGGTGAAGATACAACCTTATTAATTGCATTAGTTTTAGATAAATTAACTCCTGTCCCCGCTATCGAAGTTGCTAACGATAAATAAAAATTAGGATCACTTAAAGCATTCTCCCACAGGGTTACCAATTCTCCCAATGCACCTACAATATCTCCATTTATCATTTTATCAGTCATAGCGATAGAGCTCCAATCGGGTTCTCCTGCACAATATATCAAATTTGCAATAGCTTCATAGGTCTTTACATTATTAGTAAAATCAGCTAAATCTCCAGATTCCATTTGATATTCCGTTCTATAATCTTGCCCATTATTAATATATCTACCCGCATTATAGCCTAATAAAATACCATTCCTATCATAAAAAGGCACAATATTATATCCCCCTATTGTCTGTGATTCTCCCACCTTGCTCACTCCTCCAAGAGTTAATCCATAATAAAGCAACAATCCATAAGGACGAGGTCTTTGTCCATCCTGATCCACGTAATTAAGAGGACTATTCTTTGTATAAGTATAAGGGCTAATACTTGGATATTTCTCAAACATCGGGTC
>DHTG01000080.1:18264-38875 GCA_002411545.1 Bacteroidales bacterium UBA5266
TTGGCGTTGAAGGAATATTTCGGGACGCGGTTATTTTGCCATAAAGGATCGTGCTCGTACATGAGTTCTCCAAATGGAGCATAGAGGAAGCCTTGTTTCCTCCCCTCCCAACCTCCCCACTTGAAGCGAAGCGGAAAGCATGAGTACCTTAATTTAAAATTCAAAAAGCTATACGAATAAATGGGGAGGAATTGCGTCCATAAGGATTTCAAGGGCTTAATAATTAGGAGATTATACATTATTGTTTATTTTTATTGCTTTTTGTATCTGATTTAGAACTTTATCTATTTCGTTAAAAATTTCTTTATGGCTAAAACGTAAAATTATTATTTCATATTGTTGTTTAACTGTAATCTCCTATCAATCATAGCAGGTAGTCAAGTCTCCCCATTTGGGGAGATTTAGAGGGGTGGGTAAGAGGCGAAATTGCGACACAGCACATTGAAACTTATTCCCGTTGTAGATAACACTCATTTGTTTTTAATTTCGTTTTGCAAAAATACTTTTTTTATGATAATGACCATTGTTTTTATGACGGTATTAAAATAATTTACAAGTTTTTTAACCGCAGAGAGCCGCAAAGGTTTAAAAAAGTTTTCAGTTGTCAGTTTTTCAATGCGTTGACTTGCGACTATATGAATAATTCTATACTGATTTTTAATTCTTAATTGTTTTTAATCTGTGGGCGGAAAAAGGACAAAAAAGACACTAGGGACACCAAAGTAAGCAATTGCATTTCTGTCGTTCGTGTCGTTTAGTCCTTTTTAGGATTTAGTCAGGAGGTGAATCCAAATCGCCCCCTCACTGTTTTTTATGGATTTTATCGAACAATGATGATTAAAATATAAATAATGTTAAAAATAAAAATCAGCACCAAAAAAAATTATGCGGCAACCACCCTCAAAAACATGCGCAACCACCCTCAAAAAGATGCAGCAGCTACCCTCAAAAACTTCCGCAACAAAGATCGGAAACTTGCGCAAGTTTTTCTAAAAACTTGCTTAACATTTTCTAAAAACTTGCTTATGTTTTTTAGGAGATTGCTGCATCTTTTTTTTGCTTTGGGTGCATCTTTTTTAGGCCCCTTGCTGTATGACATGCCAAAAAATGGTGGAAAAAACTCCTTAAAAAACTACATTGCTGATTTGCAATAGCATACAAAAGTATAAGAAAAATGAAAGATTTTTAATAAAAATAGCATGTAAAAATGGGAAAAATTAAAAAAAGTTAAAAAAGGTCAAGCTTTTTTAGGCCTCGTCAGGTTTGAAATGAATTATAGGATTATGAGATTGAAGTCGCGAGTAAAAATTGAAGGCAAAAATATCCTTACAAATAATGAGCAATAGGTTTACTTTTCATTGCATATGGGGATAGGCTTATCGTTACAATGCTTCTATTTTTGCCAAAGAAATTAAAAAGAAAAAATCGATAATTAACACCTTATATGAAAGAAATATTTAAAAGAAAAATAAAGATGAAAAAAACGAATAGTTTACTATCATTATTAATGATAATTTATGCTGTTTCATCGGCACAAATGACCAACACGACCGATGCCAATATTGTAGGTCATGTGATTGATGCTGCCACTAAAAAACATATTCATTATGTAACCATTGCCATAAAAGGCACGACAATAGGAACTTTGAGCGATGCCTCTGGACATTATTATTTAAAAAACCTACCACTGGGAGAATACACTTTAGTAGCATCTTATGTTGGATATGTAAGTGTTGAAAAAAAAGTTGAATTAATCAAAGGGAAAACCATAGAAGTGAATTTCGAATTAGAAGAGGATGTTTTATCCTTAAATAACGTGGTTGTTTCGGCCAATCGCAATGCTACTAATCGTCAGGAAGCTCCCAGTGTGGTGAATGTGATTAGTCCGAAGATGTTTGAAAATGTACAATCATTATGTTTAGCTGACGGTTTAAATTATCAATCCGGACTAAGGGTTGAAAGCAATTGTCAGAATTGTGGTTTTCCGCAGGTACGTATCAATGGCTTAGAAGGACCTTATTCACAGATTTTGATTGATAGCCGAGCCATCAGTAGTGCGTTGGCCGGAGTGTATGGCTTAGAACAAATTCCGGTCAATATGATAGAACGAGTAGAAGTGGTGAGGGGAGGAGGTTCGGCTACTTTCGGTTCCAATGCCATTGCCGGCACCATCAATATTATCACCAAAGAACCTAAAATCAATGCAGTATGTTTAAAAAATACGACTCAACTCATAGGGTTCAATGCTATAGATGTTAATAACACCTTGAATGCTTCGGTCGTATCGAATAAAAATAAGGCGGGAGTAACCTTGTTTGCCGGTGCACGTCAAAGGGGAGCCTATGATGCCAACGAGGATGGTTTTTCCGAAATTGGTAAAATAAATAATAAAAATTTAGGTATGCGAGGCTATTGGCATCTGAACGATCATGGTAAACTAACGTTCGAATATCATACCATTCGTGAGTTTCGTCGGGGCGGTAATTTATTGCATTTGCCGGCACACGAAGCCGATATAGCCGAACAAACCGAACATGATATTCATACAGCAGGAATTACCTACGATCTTTTTCTCGATAATAGAAAGCATTGGTTGCAGTTATATGCATCCTTACAACATATCGACCGTCAAAGTTATTACGGTTCAGGAAAAGATTTAAATGCCTACGGTACAACCAAAGATTTGGCCAATGTAGATGGAATACAATATGTGTTGAGTATGAAAAAATGTTTATTTATGCCTGCTACTCTTACTTCGGGAATGGAGATAAGTTATAATTCTTTACTTGATAAGATGTTGGGTTATAATCGTACTATTGATCAAAAAGCATTGATCTACAGTGTATTTTTACAAAATGAGTGGTCGAATCGTAAGCTAAGTTTGTTGGTGGGTGCCCGTATGGATAAACACAATTTAATACAACATCCGATTGTTAGCCCTAGGCTAAATCTACGCTATGCCCCTCATAAAAACATCACCTTACGTGCCGGTTATGCCGCTGGTTTTAGAGCTCCTCAAGCCTATGACGAAGATTTACACGT
The DNA here is from genome assembly GCA_002411545.1 of Bacteroidales bacterium UBA5266. Taxonomy (GTDB): domain Bacteria; phylum Bacteroidota; class Bacteroidia; order Bacteroidales; family WCHB1-69; genus UBA5266. Next base: position 21,307 of record DHTG01000080.1, read on the forward strand.
TACCGCTGTAGGTGGGGGTGTGTCGCTCATTCGGATTGACCCCGACTTAAAACCTGAACGTTCCAACAGTGTAAATGCTTCGATAAATTTCAATAAGAAATTTGAAGAGTGGATGTTGGATGTGCTATTAGAGGCTTTTTATACGGATTTACATCATGTATTTCTTTTGGAAGAAGTGGGTAGAGATATTAATGACAACCTGATACTTGAACGTAGAAACGGTTCAGGAGCCAGTGTCAAAGGATTTAATTTGGAAGGAAATATAGCTCCTCATAAGAAAATCAATGTGCAATTCGGGTTTACCTATCAACAAAGCCGATACAAAAAAGCGGAACAATGGAGCGAATCGGTCGAAGCCCAGAAAATTATGTTTCGTTCGCCCGACACCTATGGTTTTCTGGCCATGGTTTATGAACCTACCAAAGGATTTGATATAGCCTTATCAGGTACGTATACGGGAAGTATGTTGATACAACATTTTGCAGGTTATATTCCGATGGATAAAGAAGAGCAAACACCTGATTTTTTCGATATGAATGTTAAACTATCCTATGATATTGAATTAAAAGAGAAAATGATATTGCAAATAAACGGAGGAATGAAAAATATATTGAATTCATATCAGAAAGATTTCGACAAAGGGGAATTACGCGATGCCGGTTATATTTACGGTCCGTCTTTACCGCGAACGGCATTTATCGGATTATCGTTTAATATATAAATCAACACGTTGGGAAATAATATGTTATATCCCAATAATATTGTCAATAAAGGACACAACATGTTATGTCCCTACGATTTATTTAATGATTTTAAATTCCGTACGTCGGTTTTTCTGGCGTCCTTCTTCGGTGGTGTTAGGGGCGATGGGTTTTTCAAAACCATAGCCTACGCTGGTGAGTCTTTCATTGGCAATACCTTTTTCGATTAAATAGTCCACGACAGCTTTGGCTCTTTCGAGCGAAAGTTTGTTGTTAACAGCAGCCGAGCCCACATTGTCGGTATGACCCGAAATCTCGACATGAAGTTTAGGATTTTCCGTTAATAGGAGATAGATGTTTTCCAATTCGGCTATAGACTCCTTAAGTAAGGTTGCTTTGTTGAATTCGAAGAATATATTATTGAGCACGATTTCTTTACCTACGGCTAATTTTTTCAGTTCTATGATTTGTTCTATCTCTTGGTATTTGGCAGTGTCGGGAAGGTTGAAATTTTCGGAATGAAAAAGATAACCTTCGGTTTTAAGGTTTACACTATAATTTTTTCCGGAGGGAAGGGATAAGAGGAAACGTCCGCTTTGGTCGTTTGATTCGAAAGAGGCTAAACGTTCGTTCTTTTCAAGGTCGTAGAGGTCGATTTTAGCATAGAGGGGCTTTTTCGTTTCTTCGTCAATAACAATGCCTTTGAGCAGAGTGAGTTTAGGGGAATCTATGGCTATGGTTTTGATTTCCTTGTTTTCAATAAAAGGTTTAAGCCCATCAGATAACAAATTATCTTCTGTATAGTACACAAATTGTTTTTCCGGTCCGAGGAAGGTGATTTTGTAGATGTCTTTTCCGCCTAATCCTCCTTTTTTATTGGAAGCGTAATAACCGGTTTTATTATCCGCAGTAATGGTAAAATTCATATCATCGCCGGGAGTATTTATCGGATATCCCAGATTGACAGGTTTGGACCATTGACCGTTTTCGAAGGTAGCATAGTAGATGTCGTAGCCACCCATGCCCTCGTGACCGTTGGAACTGAAATAAATGGTTTTCCCGTCGGGATGGGCAAATACGCATTTTTCTTCGTACACGGTGTTGATGACAGGTCCTAAGTTTTCGATATGGCTGTATTTTCCTTTACGGTCTAAGGTAGCTTTGTAGATATCATGTTTTCCTTGTCCATTTTTTCTGTCGGAACAAAAGTAAACGATTTTGCCATCGTAGGTATAAGAAGCCGAAATCTCGTGTGAATCGTCGTTGTTAATGGGAGTTAAAGGTTTAGGTCGTTGGAACTTATTATTTTTCATGGTCGATTCAAACAAATCGCCGTTGTTATCGATGCTATAGGTGATGATTTTAAGGCCGTCGTGCGATAGTCCTTGTACGGCATTGTGTGTTTTCGAATTCAGCTCATCCACAATCATTGCTTTGCTCCAGATATCGTTACTGTCTCTTTCGGAGACATATATATTTTCAAAGAATTTTCCGTCCAGAGCGTAATCGATTTTTTTTCCGTCTCTGCGTGAAGTGAAATACATGGTATGACCGTCGGCCGTGATAGTAGGGTTGTAATCTTCATAGGGAGAGTTGATGTTGGCACCTATATTATCGATGAAACAACGAATTTGTTGTTCAAGCATTTTTTCCCCAAACCTACATTCCTCGATGTATTTTGTTTTCTCATCGTGTTTGGTTTGAGCTTTGTTGTAATAATAGATAGCTGTATCGAAATGCATATAGTAATGATACAAGCGTCCCATATAAAAATGCATGTCGAGATGTAATGAGGAGTCGAGTTGAAATGCTTTATTTAGGAAGGGAAATCCTTCTTCGATTTCGGTAAGATTAAGGTAGCAAAGAAAGATTTGATAGTTTAAGTCGGCGTTTCTATCGTTGAAATGCTGAGCCTCTAGATAGGCATTCACTGCTTCTCGATATAGTTGGTTCTTGAAATATTTATCGCCGGTTTTTATGTTTGAAACAGCGGAACGTAAAGCCTTCTTGCTGTCGGGGAAATTGATTTTGCTAAATGCTATATTTTGGGTATTCGCAAAGGAAAGCAAGGAGAAAAGGTATAAAGCGATGGATAATTTTTTCATAAAAATAAGATTTGACGGGTTAAGGTTTACATTGGTTATTAAGGTAGTTTTTAGCAGCTTCTACTCCTAGTTCAGCGGCTTTTTCCCAATCTTGGCAAGCTCCTTCCGCATCGCGTAACATTTCTTTTGTATTGCCTCTATGGAGGTAATTTATGCCATCGGAAGGTATACGTTCAATCAAAGTATTGAAATCGTTAATGGCTTCTTGATACTGTTTTGCCTTGTAGTAAGCGATGCCTCGGTTACTCAAAGCAGGATAGTAGTCGTTTTTTATTTCCAGGCATAAGCTAAAGTCTTTGATAGCGCCGGCATAATCTTTTGTTTCCATTTTTGCCACCCCACGGTTATTCAATGCGAGGTAGTAATTAGGATTTAGGCTTAAAGCTTGACTATAATCTTGAATGGCTTCAGTAAATTTTTCAAGTTTTAAATAGATGCTGCCACGATTGCTATAGTAAATAGAATTTTTCTCCATGAGTATGGCTCTTGCATAATCTTCCAAGGCTTTTTCATTATTGCCCAACATCCGATGTGCACTGGCTCTGTCGTTGTAAGCATGTGAAAAAGCCGGTTGTAGATGGATGGTCCTGGATAAATTATAAATTGCTTCTTCATACTCTTTTAATGCAAAATGTATCTGGCTTTTGAGGTAATAGGCACTGAAAAAGTTGGGATTTTGTTGTATACAAAGGTTGAGGTATTGAGTAGCCGAATCTTTTATTTCATTTTGGTAATAGATTTCAGCAATTAAATAGTAGGCTGTGTCTTTTCTATCGTTTACCAATACATAATCATGTAAGGTTTGGATAGCATCCATATAGGTGGTGTTTTCTTTTTGAATATGAGAAAGTAAGAAATAAGCGTCCGAAAAATGAATATCTTCGAGGATAGAGAGTTGCAGGTATTTGATAGCTTCGATGTAGTTTGCTGATTCAAAACTTTTCACACCACTGTTATAAAGCTGTTCCGCTTTATGTTCCGTTGATTCAATCACAATAATACTGTCGGTTTGTGCAAAACCGTGATGAGACATAGCAAAGATAAAAAGGGCAAGCATGAGATTTTTCATTTTTTGCGATGTTTAAGTGTATCTAAAAAGAAGCAAATTGTTAAAGGAGTATAAAATACAATGGGTCTATACCGTGATTTTTTTTGCAAAAATACAATCTTTTTTAATCAATTATTTTTTTTTCTTTAATTTTTTTAGTTTGATTCTTAAAACAGTTTCTTTGAAAGGGATTGAGCTTTTAATTTCGAGGCTTCCATTGTGGTAGTTTTTTATAATTCTCTGAGCTAAAGTAAGTCCAAGTCCCCATCCTCTGTTTTTAGTAGTATAACCGGGTTTAAATATTTTTTTCTGTGCTTTGGAATCTATTCCTTTTCCGGTATCTTTTACATCAATTTCAATGTGTTTTTTTGTTTCCAATATACTAATGGTGATGGTTCCTTTGCCGTTCATGGCATCGACGGCATTTTTACATAGGTTTTCGATCACCCATTCGAAAAGATATTTATTGATTTCAATGATAATAGGTTTTTCCGGAAAATCGATATGGAATGCTATTTTAGAAGATGTTCTGGTTTTAAAATACGTAATAAAGTTAAGGATAACTTCTTGAATATTTTCTGCTCTCAGGTTAGGTGTTGATCCGATTTTAGAAAAGCGTTGCGTAATGGTTTCCAGACGAGCAATGTCTTTTTCTATTTCGACTACTATATTGGGATTGATATTTTCACTACGTAGTATTTCGGTCCATGCCATGAGTGATGATAAGGGAGTGCCTAATTGATGGGCGGTTTCTTTTGACATACCTACCCAAATTTGATTTTTTTCGGAGCGCCATGCAAAGTTAAATAGGAGGTAAGCTATGGTGGTAAATATTAATACCAATATGATTTGAATGATGGGGAAAATGCGTAAATTTTTTAATATATAAGATTCTTGGTAAAACACATATCCTTCGTTGTTAAGTCCTATGGAAATTTTAATGGGAGGATTTTCCGATTGCATAGAGGCAATGCTCGCTTGCATGAAATTGCTGTCTTTGATGTAATATGGATTGATGTTTCCATAAGCTAAGATGTTTTTTTGTGTGGAATCCGTAACAATTACAGGAACCGAGGAGGAGTTTTCTACAATTTCGGAAATAAAAGATTCCAGCAAATCGTTTAACACATCCCTTAATTGCGTGTAAATATGCGATTCTTTGTAATACAGATACACGTAAAAGTTTTTATAGTAATTGATTGGAATAACATTATAATTTTCTTTGTTTAATGCGTTGAAGAACTTTTCGGGGGTGTTTATGGTTTTCAAATATGCTTCATCCAGGTTTTTAGTGGCTGTAATATTCCCATCTTTATCGGCTAAAATATATGGAATAGACTGATTATTGGATATAAGTTCAGTATAAAAAGAAATGTCTTCATGGCCGGTTGCCGTATTTATTCTTTGAAACGCTTTTGCCATCATTTCGGCTTTGTATTGTTCTTCAGCACGTACTTTTTCAAAAAAATCGTTAGTGTATTTTACCAAAGTCGCTTTACGTTGAATGGCATTTGCCCAAATACTGACTTTATTTCTTTCGTCTTGGGCTATTTTTTCAATTAATATATCAGAATACCATATAGTTAACACAAACACTACTATGGCTGCAATAAATAAAGTCCATTTAGCATAAGACGTATTCATAGAGGTTATTTTTAAAATACAAAGGTAAATGTTTTCATCAAACATTTACCTTTATCGCATATTTTTTTTCAGAATGTACAAGATTACTCTTTCGTGCATTCACTTTTTTGCTGTTGACTATTATCAATTTTCATATGATCAGCATCATATCCCAATGTATTAATAAATCGTCGGATGTTTTCAGGCGTAGTTTTGTTTGTGTTGTAAATTACCGTTACTTTGGCTGTTGAGATTTCATAGGTCACATCTTTTATGCCTTTTTCAAAGGCAAGTCCTTTTTCGATTTTGTTTTTGCAGGATTCGCAGTGGCCGTTAGTTTGTATGATAAGGGTGTCAATTTTTTTATGAGTAGTTTCTGTTTGTTGCGCTTTTAGTGCGTAACTGAATGTCATGCATGCTATTATGCTGATTAAAAATTTGATTCTCATTTGATTTTATATTTTAATGGTTTAGATATTATTTTAAGGTTAATCTCAATCCGGTATATATCATGATGCCGTCGATAGGTCCCCAGATAATGGATGAATCGAAATATTCACCGAAGGGATCTTCGGCAGCGATAATTGGATGGTGTTGTTTATAATTAGTTAGGTTTTCTGCTCCCACATAGATATCGATGTATTTAAATTTTTTGGTGATTTGTGCATTCAAGGTAAAGAAATTCGGCGAGTAATCGGCTCTTTGGTAGGCAAGGGGATTGCTAGCTGTGGCGGGTAGCCGTTGTTTCCCATGAAATTGTCCGCTTACTGTGAATTTCCATTTTTCGAATTTAGTGGCATAGGATAGACTGAGCAATGCTTTGTGTTTACTGTTCAGGGTTTTTTCCATGAGTTTGCCATCAAGTTCTTGTCTTACGTAATTAAAACGGTATGCACTTATGATTTCCCAGCCTTTGAAAGGATATAACATCCATTCGATTTGTGCGGAATGGGCAAAAGACTGACTCCCATTTAAATTGTAGAAGTAAACCTTTTGTGGATTGCGGTCTACGTTTACTATGGTTTGTTGGTTGAAATGGGTGTAAAAATAATCCAGGATTACAGTCGATTCTTTTCCTTTTATTTTAAAGGTTTGGGTTATGCTTGCTCCTGCATTCCAGGCTTCTTCCGCCTTTATATCTTCTTCGATGACGAAAACGCGGGAAGTATTCATAAGCGAAGTATTTTCGATATATAGATTAGGAGCACGATAGCCTTTGCCGATCGATAGTCGCAAAGAGGTATGATTCAGCATTTGCCATTTCATATGTAAACGCGGGGTAAGGAAAAATCCATACAGATTGTGTACATCGCCTCGTAGACCGGCTATAACTATAAATTTATCATCTAAAATATAACTGTATTGTGCGAAAATCCCCGGAACGGATTCTATGCGTAGGCTGTTGCTATCGTTGAAGCTTTCGTTGTAACCATCGATTTGGTAGCTCATACCTACATCGATTTTGTGATGCTCTTTTTTGTCTATAAAGTTTTCATAGAAAATGTTGGCGTAAGCGCTTAATTGTTGGCTATGTAAACTCTTCAAGCCGTAGAAAGCATCAAAATCATGATATGTAAACGATAGGATACTGGCTAAGCTTTCGTGTTTACCTGGTAACAACAGACCATTTTTCGAAATGATATTCATCCGATGCGTTTGAATACCTAAACCATAGGCCTTTGTGCTGAGGTGGTCCTTCTGTTTATCGAAATCCATTTGTCCACCTTCACGGTTTTCGTAAAGATAAGATATCAGCGTTCTTCCTTCCATTTTGTTGGGGATGGAGTAATCCCAGCGATTCATGAAATTAAGTTGAGTATTCAAGGGTGAGTCGATAAAACCATCGGTATTGTGGTCGGATTTTAAAAATTGATTTTCGAAATGGAACAAAAACATGCTACTGCTGTTTTCTTTGATTTGAAAGCGTGTGTTTAGGTTCAATTCCGTTTTTAACATACTGTTCAGAAATACATTGACAAATAATTTTTCTTTATTCGTTTCTGGTTTTTTATAATTGACATCTATCTGTCCGGTGATAGATTCATAGCCATTGATAACGGAAGCGGTTCCTTTAGAGATATTTATAGCTTCCATCCAGGAACCAGGTATATACATCAAACCGAAAGGAGCAGCCAGCCCTCGTATATAGGGTGTGTTTTCCAACATGATTTGTGTATAGATACCGGCTAAACCAAGCATTTGTATTTGTTTTGCTCCGCTTATAGCATCGGAATAGCTCACATCTACGCTGATAGTACTTTCAAAACTTTCCGAAAGATTACAACAGGCGGCCTTACGAAGTCCCTCCGTAGTGATGCGCTGGCTGAGTATCGGACGAGATGATATATAGGTCGATTCATTGCTCGTAATGGTAACTCCACTCAATTCTTTTCCTTTTTGCAGGATGAGTTCAAGTATTGTTTGATCTTTATCAATCAGCACGGTGTCGCTTTGATAGCCGATGAAACTGATTATCAAGTGTCTTTCTTGGTTTTTCCTGGGTATGATAAATCTGCCGTGACTATCGCTGATGCTTCCAATACTTGTGTTTTGCCAATAAATGGTCGCTCCGGCTAAGACTTGTTTTTTTTCGTCTTCGTTGATTTCGTAAAGGGTGCCTTCGAGTTGTTGTCCGTATATAGTATGGCTTGTTAGGATTAGTAATAGGATTATACCTATATGATTAATGAGTTTATGCATTTTTTTTACGTTTAATTAATGATATACTAATTGTACTTAATGATGTCAAAACTTGTTTGACACAAAATTTAAAGTAAAGATAGTGTATTAATTAAGCGTAAAGGGTTTGTTGATGGGTGGCAATGAGGTATAAAGAACCGCCTTGTTTCAAGGGAGGGATTTCCCCTAAAGGAGGTTTTTTGTCAACGGTATGAATGAGTTCTTGATGCCATTCACTCACAAGATCGAAGTCTGTAAGTTCTATAGGAAGAGAGTGAAATGCATACAAACTATAAGCTTCGGGTAAGTGATATAAAAAGGCTAGTTTAAAATATTTAAAATTAGTAATGCAACAATGGTTGTGGCAATGTGTTTTTTGATCTGTTTTATGCGTTGTCAGGTCGGAACAGCACGCGGAAGTATGATTCGTTTCCGATGTGTTATTTGCATGATGATGTTCATAAGCCGAGGCTTCGCAACAATCGGGATGATGTAAGAGGTAAATTTTATTGGTTTGGCAGTGTTCACAATGATGTATCGAAAAACAAATACCGACGCTGTAGGTAACGAATATCGTTAAGGCGCATAGGGTAAATATTTTTCGAAATAATTTCATTCTTTTCCTTTGATGGTAAAATTACGTTTAAAAATATACAAAATACGTTCCAAAAATCATTTAAATGCCATTCTTTGTACAAAAAAAATGCTTCTATGCTTCAATTTTCCATTTCATTTGTCTTGCTTTCCCGAAGGCTTAAGCTATAAGATATTAACATCCAAAAAGATATTAAATGAAAGTGAAAACAAAAAAAATAACACATAAAATGAAAATGGTAAGCGAAAAATTACGATATTTGCACACTCAAAAAAATTAATAAATAAAACATAAAAAAAGATATTTATGCCAGCAAGAATCAGATTACAAAGGCGTGGTAAAAAGAAACAAGCTTTTTATCATATAGTCGTAGCGGATGGTCGAGCACCTCGAGATGGGCGTTTTATTGAAAAGATTGGAACGTATAATCCTTTGACCATTCCTGCAAGCATTGAATTAAATTTTGAACGAGCTCTTTATTGGGTTAATTGTGGTGTACAGCCCAGTGAAACCGTACGTGCTATTTTACGCAGGGAAGGTGTTTATATGAAAAAACATTTAATGGGAGGCGTTCAAAAAGGAGCTTTCGACGAAGCAGAAGCCAACAAACGTTTTGAAACATGGAAAACGGAAAAACTTCGTAAAATCAGTGATTATAAACTCGAAGTGTTGAATAAGAACAAATCGGAAGCCAAACAACGTTTAGAGGTTGAGAATAAAGTGAAAGAAGCCAAAGAAGCTATATTGAACGAAAAGCGTATGGCTGAAATGGAAAAAGAGCGTAAAATAAAAGAAGAAGCCGAAGCCAAAGCCGCTGCCGAAAGAGCTGAAAAAGAAGCTCAAAAAGCTGCTGAAGCCGAAACTGCTGCTGAACAACCGGCAGATAATCAAGAAGCACCCGCTGAATCTATCGAAGCTCCGGAAGAAAATACAGAAATCAAAGACGAAAATACCGAAAAAGCAGAATAAATATGCTTGAGGGGTATTTTTATTTAGGTAAAATTACCAAAGTCTTTGGATTAAAAGGTGAACTATTGGTTTATCTTGATACGGATGAACTGGAAAAATATAAAAGCATGGAATCGGTTTTTTTTGAAATCAACGAAGAACCGGTTCCTTTTTTTATAGCATCTATAAAGTATAAATCCGATAACCAATTTATTGTTCAATTTGAAGATATAGATGCGCAAGAAGCCATGCAATACGTAAACACCTCATTGTATTTGCCCTTGAGTGAATTGCCTCCTCTAACAGGAAACAAATTCTATTACCATGAAGTGAAAGGTTTTAGAATAATCGATGCCGTTTACGGAGATGTTGGCACTTGTGAAACTGTACTCGAATATCCACACCAAGCCGTCTTTCAAATTTTACATCCTAAAGGGGAAATCCTTATCCCTATTGTCGATAAAATCATACAAAAAGTAGATAGAATCAACAAAAGAATATACATAGAAGCTCCCGATGGATTGATAGATGTATATATTGGAAATCAAGTAAAATAAAAGAATAGTATCCTTTTCTTACATATTTCCATGTGAATTGATTTTTGCTTGGAATATATGGTCTATAATACTTTTAGCGTTTTTTTTTGATGAATTAACAGTTTTATATTTTTTTTTAATACATTTGCACATTATTTCATTCTTTAAAAATTTTAAATGGATAGTATTATGAGAAAAGTAATATCAGTACTTGTTTTTTTAGGAATAAGTAATCTTATGTATGGACAAATCACCAAAAATCTTTCATTAGAAAATTCCAAAACGATTATTGAAAAGGGAATAGAAGCCTTTGATGCATCGAATTATTCGGAGGCAGAGCAGTTGTTTAAAAAAGTACCTTTGGGCGATACGCTTTATCATTTGGCACAGTATGAACTCTCTTTGGTATATACCAATCAGAATCGGTATCAGGAAGCAATAGAGCTTTTATTGAATTTTTTAGATAATAAAGTGGAAGGGATTAATTATAGTTTGGTATACGCTCAGCTGGGAAATAATTACAGCGATAACAATCAATATGAAAAAGCCATTGAGATATATGATTATGCCTTGGAAAGCTACCCATATAATTATTCTTTTTATTTTAATAAAGGAATAGTGTATCAAAAAATGCAAGCCTACGACAAAGCCATGCCATGTTTTGAAAAATCTATTTTATGTTATCCTACTCATCAATCAAGTCATTTGCAGTTAGGTATAACCTATTTAAAACAAAAATATTATATTCCGGGAGTGTTAGCCTTGAATTATGCAGTAATGATTTCTCCTTCGACAGACAAGGCTTTAACTGCTTTGGGAATTTTAAATGATATATATGTCAATGGTTTTGATTCATATAATACTGATAATACCTTTAAAGAATCGGATGCTATGTATGATAGAAATGCCAAATTTCGCGACTTGGAAACCTTGGTGAAATCGAATTTTGCTTTGCATAAAAAATTCAAAACAAAAAGTAAAATAAACCATATCGTTATACGTCAAAATCAATTTATTTTTGAGAATTTGCATCATGATCCTCAATCCCATTTTATAGAAGAGCAATTGTATATTCCGTATTTTCAAATGATAGTTCAGAAAAAGAAAGATTACGATATATTTTCTCATTTGTTAGTCAGTAATACCAATATAGATGATGGTAAAGTAAATGCGAAAGCGCCCAAAATGGAAAAAGATTTTGATGCCCTATGGGCACGCAGTTTAGATATGTTAAAACAAGTGATGGAAAGAGGATTGGGAATGGCCAATCCCGAGGAAATTTCTTATATATATAATGCTAAATTTTTAGAGGCTTTCGGTAAAAAAGTATGGAACGACAAAAAAGAAAAAGTATATCACGATTATTGGATTGTGCTCAACAGTGAAGGCGGCATTTTACGTGAAGGAAATTTCAATAAAGGAAATGCTGAAGGATTCTGGAAGGAGTATGATACCTATGGAAATATCATCAAAGAGTATACCTTGGAAAACGATATCACACAAGGTTTATGTTATTTGTATTTTAATCATGATAGTAAAGTTGACGAAAAACAATTATGGGTAGAAATACCTATAAAAGATGATAAAATTAATGGGGTACGTAAAACCTATAATCGCTCCGGCATATTGCTGGAAGAGTCGAATTGGGTGGATGATTGGTATGATGGTTCTTATATGGATTTTTATCCTCAAGGGAAACTTCATAATCACAATCAATACAAGATGGGCGATTTGTTGGGGGAGGCATTAGAATATTATGCCAATGGCGATTTGAAATCAAAAATTACCTATGCCGGTAAAGGTCAAGAGGGGAGTGCTGTATATTATTATCCGGGAGGAAAAATAGAAAACGAAGGGAAGATTATTGACAATTTTGCTGTAGGTGAATGGAAATACTATTATTATGATGGAAATGTAAGTAATGTATATATCTTCGATAAAAACGGCAAAGAGAATGGTACATGGAAGAGTTTTGATAGAAACGGAAATGTATTAAGTCAAACCCTTTATGAAAAAGGGAAAAAACTTGAGGAGACCTTTTATTTGCCGAATGGAAAATTATTGTATAAATTATCCTACAAAAATGGGAACCTAAACGAAGCAGTCGTGTATACCTATGATGAAAGTGTACGGGAGCGTTATACACTTTCTTCCCAGAAAAACATGCGTATAGATGTATATTGGATGAACGATCATATGGAATATCTTTGGAAACAAATACCGTTAAATGCCAAAGGCGAAAGACATGGCATCTATGTTGAGTATTATCCCAACGGACAAAAAATGTACGAAGTAGCTTATACAAACGATAAACAAGATGGAATTACCAAATCCTTTTTTTTCAACGGTAAAATTAAAACCTATGTAATGTGTAAAGAAGGGGATTACGATGGAGTATATATACGCTATTTTGAAAATGATTCGGTGGCAGAAGAAGGAAGATATATGAACGATAAAAAGTATGGTGCTTGGTATTCCTATTACATGAATGGCAATAAAAATACTTTATATATTTATATCGACAATAACCCTGTATATAAAGCTTTTTATTTACCTGATGGCAAGTATTCGAAAGAAAGTATATATAAAAACAACTTATTATATTGCATAAAATTTCATGATGAAAAGAACGAAATCTTTAAGATTGATACATTTATTAATGGCAATGGTGTGGTAAGAGATTATCACCTTCATGGTGGAGAAGAAAAAAAGTGTTCTATGCTTGCCGGGAATTATATCGATACCTGTCAGTGGTTTTCTTTTGAAGGGAAACCTTCGCATTTCACTCCATATATAGAAGATATGGAACACGGCGAGGCAAAATTTTATCATTCCATCGACCCTACAATCATTCAATCCCATTTATACTATGTGTTGGGAAAACTCGATGGCCAGGCTCGCTTATATTATGAAAATGGAACCCTAAGTTCTGAATTACATTTTGAATATGGTAATGCTCAAGGCCCTTGTCGTTATTACCACGAAAATGCTATGTTGAGTTTGACCGGTAATTTTAGTAATGACGTAAGAGATGGAATATTTACCTTTTATGCCCCCGACGGTAAAACCGTGCTATATAAACTCTTATATTATAATGATCAGGCTCACAGTTATGCTTTGATGGGAAAAGATGGTAAAATGTCGGATTTTAAACCTATTGGGAAAGATAGAATCGAACTTAGCTGCTACTATCCCAAAGGAGGTGTTTCCTGTAAACTGACATTTGAGAATGGAATGTACCAAGAATACCTACGTATTTATTATCCCAATGGGAATTTATTTGAAGAAACCTATTTTAAAGATAATCTTAAACACGGGAATTATAAATTATGGTATCAAAATGCAGTATTGAAATCCAACACCAACTACTATCAAAATCTAAGAAATGGTGAGTGTAAGGAGTATTATGATAATGGTAATCTCTATCAAGAGGCTAATTACGTGGAAGATGCTTTGCATGGAAGTTGTAAACGTTATTCCAAAAGAGGAACACTTATTTTCGAACAAACTTGGTATTTTGGAAATAGATTGAAATAAACCCTATTGTATAATTCATAAAATTTATTTGAAATGAAGAAACTTGTATGTTATCTGAGCTGTATGTTGCTTTTTTATACTACTGCTGCTCAATTCGAACTTGACTTAAAAGACTATGATTTTAAAGAGATACCTACCTTAACAGCGGAGGAAGATGCCCGCTATGAAAAAGAAGGAGCTGTTGTACTGTATTACAATCGTGTGCTTGATTATCGCTACGATGGAGAACAAATAGAGTTATGGGAATGTTTACATTATACTGTAAAAGCATATACATCCAAAGGCTTGGAAAGCTACCATAAGTTTTATTTGCCCGAAGTAGAAAATGAAGATATCATAGCTTGTAAAGCAAGGTATTTGAATAAAGAAGGTAAAATGACCTATCTTACAAAAAGTGATATTGTTGAAAGAGAAATAGATGAAGAAAAAGAGAAATATTTGGTATTTCAAACCATAGATACACCGGCAGTATTCGATTTTTTTTATATAATTCGTAAAACCAATATCATAGAAAATGGAAGCTACTATTATCCCGGTTTTGTTTCTATCAAAAAGGCAGAATTTACATTGATACTGCCCGATTATTTAGAAGCTATATGTGCTGTTTACAATGGGATGAAACCTGTGTATGACACACTTATGGAAACTAAAGAGAAACGTTATTCTTATACCTATGCGGAGAAATTGCCAAAGATAAGCCAAGATCAGGATGCCTTTTCCGACGCTCATGAAGCCAGGGTGGAATTTGCTATTGCTTACAATTATAGCAGAAGTAGAATGAGAGTTAATTCGATCAGTGATTTATCATCAAATTTCTATAGAGCTATTGCTGAACTCGAAAAAGAAGAAAAAAGTTTGATGAAAAAATTTGCCGCTAAGATTCCCATCGAAAAAGGCATGAACGAAGAACAAAAAATTCGATGCATAGAAAAATATGTCAAAAAAGACATCAATTACATATCCATCAATGCTTCACACTTCAGTGATCTTAGCAACGTATTGAGTTTAAAATATGGAAATTCCATTGGTTTGGCAAAAATTTATTATTATTTGTTTGATTATTTTAATATAAATAATCAATTTGTTTTAACGAGTAATAAGACCTATAAAACCTTCGATCGTCGCTTTGATGCCTCTAATTATCTGCGTGAATCTTTGTTTTATTTCCCCAATATCAAACAATATATAGCTCCTGACTTTACAAGATATCGTTTAGGTTTGACACCTGCGGTTTTAACCGATCATGAAGGATTGTTTTTGAAAACCATTAAAGTAGGAAAAGTAACTTCTTTTGTGCCTAGTTTTTCAAAAATACCGGCTTTGCCTAAGGAAGTAACGGGCGATAGTTTGGAAGTAACTTTAAAGCTTGATGTGGATAAAAAAAATATAAGTGGACAGGTGATTCGCTCTTTGACCGGATATAATGCCGTACTCTTTCAAGCCAACTACAACGATTACGAAGATGAATTCAAAGAAGAAATCATCGATCAGTATGTAGCTTTGGGAAGCGAAAGCATCAATGTGAACGAAGTGGATGTTGAAAATACATCTTATGAGGATGTTTTGGTAAAACCCATGGTCTTTAACGGACAAATTGTAGATTATTACATCACTAAATTCGAGGATGATAAAATCACAGTGCCCATCGGTGTGTTTATTGGAAAACAAAGTGAGTTTAAACAAGAAAGCGAACGTATACTTCCCATTGAAAGGAAAAACCGTTCACATTATTATCGTTGCATCAAAATTGAAATACCCGAAGGCTATGAGTGCAAAGATTATCAGAATTTAAATGTAGAAGTCTATGATGCAAAAGAAGCTCAAAATGCACAATGTATGTTTACGGCTAAAGTTACGAAAGAAGGCAATTATATCATAATTCGTTCAGATGAATATTACAATCAGTTGTATTATCCCGTTGAAGACTACACCTTATACCAAAAAGTGATCAATGCTGCTGCTGACTTTAATCGTGCCGAATTAATATTTAAGAAAAAATAATCTCAATTTAGAAAAGAATGTTTGGAAGTGATTGTATGAAAAGGATGATTTGCTGTTTATTCCTAATAGTGAATGTTGGAATGTATGCCCAAAGCCCGGCTAAATATTGGATAGCCTTTACCGATAAAAATAACAATGGGTATTCCGTTGATCAGCCGGAGGCTTTTTTGTCAAAAAGAGCCCTTGAAAAAAGAAAACGTTTTCATATAGAAATAACAACGCAAGATTTACCGCTTACTAAGTCCTATGTGAATGAGCTTCTTGCCATGGATACTTCCATGCGTTTGTTGAGTCAGTCGAAATGGCTCAATGGCATCAGTGTATATTCCCAAGATGAAAATCTAATTAAAAAGTTAGAAAACATTCCCTTTGTTCGTTATGCAGAAAAGACCATTCAACTGAAACAACCCGAACTCGCATGTGATAGCATTTACCGAAGAGTTTCAAGTCGTTCGCTGGCATCCGCTTTATCTAAACCGTCAATGCCTGAAAGCCTTGACCTGGCATACGGTAAAGCGGAAGATCAAATAAAAATCAATAGAGGGCATTGGTTGCACCGTATAGGATATTTAGGTGAAAGTGTGCAAATGGGTATTTTTGATGGAGGATTTCACAATGTGGATTCTATTCGTCATCTGGAAGTGTTGCGTAACGAAAATCGGTTGTTGTGTGTTCGTAATTTCGTTAAATCGTGTGAAGATCCACTTCGTCATCACAGTCATGGCACCTATGTGCTCTCGTGCATTGCTGCAGATGTACCGGGAGAACTTGTAGGTACAGCTCCCAAAGTGAGTGTTTGTTTGGCCCTTACTGAAGATGGATCCTCCGAACATAAAATTGAAGAAGATAATTGGGTGGCTGCCTTGGAATGGGCGGATAGTTTAGGGTGTGATATTATAAATTCTTCTCTGGGATATACCCAATTCGATGATTCTACACAACGTAGAACAGCCGCCGATTTGACGGGTCAAGTGAGTAGAGCCTCCCAAGCTGCTTCTATTGCCGCTTCCAAAGGTATTATCGTATGCAACAGTGCCGGAAACGCGGGTAGGGGGCCTTGGTTCTTTATAGGATGTCCCGCCGATGCTAAGGATATCATTGCCGTTGGAGCTGTTGACAGAGAAAGAAATAAAACCACGTTTTCCTCCATGGGACCCAGTGCCGACGGTCGTGTAAAACCCGATGCCTGTGCCTTAGGGAAAGGCGTTTACGTGGCAAATCCTTACGCTAAAACTACCCTTGCCGATGGTACTTCCTTTTCTTCTCCTTTGTTAGCAGGTATGATGGCTTGTTTGTGGCAGGCATTTCCGGAGAAATCATCTTTCGAAGTGATGGAAGCTGTCAGAAAAAGTGGGAGTATAGCCCATGCTCCCGACAGCTTGTTGGGATATGGCATCAGCGATATGTGGAAAGCATATAACTTGTTACGTAAGGATGAAGCCTCCTACGACGAGAAGGGCAATCTGATAATGACGCTCTCACTTTCTTCCTTTGTATACGAAAAAGAACCCTTGCGGATAAGCATACAATCTCGGGTGAAAACTAAACTTACAGTCCAAGCTATTATGAGAAGCAATCAGGCAACGACATCGAAAACCTATAAAATTAAAAAAGGTAAAAATGTGATTCTATGGAGGGCGTTTCCCGGATCACAGTCCGATACCTACGACTTTGTCGACCTGCGCTTGCAAAGTGCGGAAGTGGATTATTCTTACATCATTGGCGTTGAAAAAGCAGACAAGGACTAAGAAAGAAAAGTGTATACCTTCCTGCATATACATAAATAGTGTATTTTT
>DHTG01000080.1:39039-40366 GCA_002411545.1 Bacteroidales bacterium UBA5266
TTTGCATCACCAAATATATAAAGGATGTATATGCGTGATTTAGTTGATAAATTATTGAAAAACAGAATTCTTACTAAAGAAGAATTTATACAGTTGATCAGTGGACGAACTCCTGAACTCAGTCAATATCTATTTGAAAATGCCCGTAGGGTAAGAGAGAAAATTTATGGCAAAGACATATATATACGTGGTTTGATTGAGCTGACCAATTATTGTAAAAACGATTGTTACTATTGTGGCATACGTAAGAGTAATTCCAATGTATCGCGCTATAGGCTAAGTAAAGAGCAAGTTCTAGCATGTTGCAGGCAAGGATATGACTTAGGCTTTCGAACCTTTGTCCTGCAAGGTGGCGAAGATCCCTATTATCATGAAAAGCGCATGGTCGATATCCTGCGCACTATCAAACAATCTTATCCTGATTGTGCTATTACCCTTTCTTTGGGCGAAAACAGCTATCAAACCTATGCCGCCTATCGAGAAGCGGGTGCCGACAGGTATTTGTTGCGTCATGAGACTGCCAATCCCATGCATTATGCACAATTACACCCCGATAGTTTGACTGCTGAAAATAGAAAACGTTGTTTGTTCGACCTTAAACGGTTAGGCTTTCAGGTGGGCAGTGGATTTATGGTCGGTTCGCCTTATCAACGCGCGGAACATTTAGCCGAAGACTTGCTGTTTTTAGCCGAATTAAATCCTCACATGGTAGGAATAGGACCTTTTATTTCGCATCATGAAACACCCTTTGCCAAGGAGAAAAATGGAACCTTAGAATTGACATTGTTTATGTTAGCTATACTACGGTTGATGTTCCCTTCTTTGTTGATCCCATCTACGACGGCTCTTGGTACCATCGATCCTTTTGGAAGAGAACAAGGAATATTATCGGGTGCTAATGTCGTAATGCCCAATTTGTCGCCTCTCGATGTGAGAGAAAAATATATGATCTATGATAATAAAATCGCTACCGGTTTAGAAGCTTCGGAATACCTGGATATGTTGAAAGAACAAATGCGTAAAATCGGCTATGAAGTAGTGGTGGCTCGCGGCGATTATAAACAGGAATGATTTCATTGAATGAATTGCCCTTATAGTATTGAGCGTTGATGTAGTTTGCCGGTAAGCATTTTTTTTCTACATTTCCTTCGAGCGATTTTTTGATTTACGGCTTTATTTGCAGGGTTTTATCTCTTCCTCTTTCCCCTAAAAGCTATAATAAAAACGAGAGCTTTGTATTCGTAATTGTTAATTTTTAATTCGTAATTGTTAAAGCATACATGCTATCTTGATAAAATTTAAAATCTTCAAAATGTCTAACTAGACA
>DHTG01000080.1:40604-40729 GCA_002411545.1 Bacteroidales bacterium UBA5266
CCCCCCCTAATAATTCAGACCGGATTCTTAGGAGACTAAAACACTTTCCGGTTTGCGAGATTCAGTGCGTTGTCCCGCGACCCGCGACTTCACTCGTAATTCGTAATTTTTAATTTGTAATTGAT
>DHTG01000080.1:40977-54618 GCA_002411545.1 Bacteroidales bacterium UBA5266
TCTGAGCGAAGCGAAGAATCTGTAACAATATCGGAATTTTTATCGGACAATAGTAATTTAAAATAAAAAAACTGTCCACCAAGTTAACGGACAGTTTTTGTTATACATGATAGGAATGGTTTATTTTTTCTTTTTTTCGGGATATTGATATACGCTCACGTTGTGCTCGGTTTTAAATAGGGGTTTAATGATTGTTAGAACCTCTTCGGCGGTAATTTCATTGAGTATCTTTTGATACTCTTGGTATTCATTCAAGGGATCGCCGTTATAGTATTGTTCGTTGATGTAGTTACGCCAATAAGCATTTTTTTCTAAATTTACTTCGAGTGATTTTTTGATTTGCTCTTTGGCTTTTTGCATTTCTTCTTGGGTGAATCCTTTGGTTAAAAGATTGTTGAAAATTGAAAATACGGTTTTGCTGATTTTTTTTGTCTTTTTAGGTTCGCAATTTATCAGTACTAACGCGGTATATTTCGTTTCAGGATATTTTTCGTAAGAAAATTGTAAGTTGGGGGAATAGGTTCCGCCCATTTTTTCTCGAATGATTTCTACCAAGCGTATATCTAAGATTTCTTGGAATATATCTAAACATAAATTGGTTTTGAGGTTCCATTCATATTCTTCGCTGAAAATAATACCGAAGGTGCTTTTGTCTTCCATGCCGACATATATATTCAGGTCTTTTGTTTCTTTGGGGAAGCCGTAGTACACGTTTTTATACATATCTTTTTTGTCGGAAGTAGGTAGGCTGCCGATATATTTTTCGATGAGTGGCATCATTTCTTTTTCATCGATATTTCCTACAAAGGTGAATACAAGGTCTCCGGCATCGCTGAAGCGATCTTTGTAAATATTCATGGCTTGTTGATAGCTTGTTGAATTTAGAAAATTTTCGTCAGGGATGACAATCACACGCGGATCGTTTTGTGAACTGGTTTTGATGAGTGTATCCAAAAAGACGTACATCGGATTGCCGGAAATAAATTTGAGTTGGTTTTTGGTTTCTGAAAGAATGGCTTCGAAAGCTTGTTCGTCGAAACGGGGGGCATCAAAATATAAATAGAGCAATTGCAACATGGTTTCAAAGTCTTTGGGGCTTGCACTACCATAGAATCCATCCCAGGTATCGCTGATCATAGGGGTGATGCTTAAGTTTTTTCCTTTTAATTTTTTCTCTAAGGAAATATAATCGAAATTACCGAGTCCGGAGCGTTCCACCAAATCGGTTGCAAACATGGTAGACGGGAAATCGTTGATAGAAAACAAGGAGGACCCACCCGGTGCTTTTGCTACCATAAGTATTTCGTCATCTTTGAATTCAGTAGGTTTAATGATTATTTTAATGCCATTTTCGAGGATGTATTCCGTGGCGCCTATTTCGGGGCGTGGAGTGTTAAATTTCACCTTAGAACCTGTGAGCTCTTTGTTGATAAGAGGTTCGGGTTTATAGTTATCGACATAGGCGGTTACCTCTTTGTAAGCTCCATTTTTCAATATCTCTTTGGCTTCCTCTTCGGTGAGGATGTGCAATCCTTCTTTTTCAGGGCCGAGAATTACGATTACGAAATTTTCGTCGGTAATCCATGTTTTGGCTAATTCGCTTACATCTTCCACTTTAATGGTTTCGATCAGTTTTTGAGCTTGTACATAACTGATTTTAGCTCCCATAATCGGATTTTCATTTAAGAAATGGTTAACATAGTCTCCGGCAAAGGAGGAAGAATAGGTTTTGTCGGCTTCGTTCGAGGCTTTTTCTAGTCTTGCTAACAAGGCATCTTTGGCACGTTGAAATTCGGTTTCAAGGAATCCATACTGTTTCACTCTTTCTTCTTCTTTCATCAACAGCAGCATAGCTTCTTTCATTTGATTTTCTTTTGCGACAGCATAACCGGTAAAGGCATCTACATCACCCACGAATTGGTTGTAATAGCTGCCCGCACCAATTACGGGGCAGGCCGGATCTTGTTGCAATTCATTGTATCGTTCGTTAATCATGATATTAAACAAACTATGCATGATACTTGCGCGATAGTCGTTGAGGGTTTTCGGTCTGAAACCTTTGTGTTTGCGTATGGTCATTATCTGACTATGCGTGGCTTCTTTATCGGTGGCACGGGCAATTAAAATTTCTTTGTTTTCGCCAATGGAATGCATAATCTTTTCGGGAGCATTTTCCGGATTTTGAAGAGGGCCGAACAGTTCTTTGATTTTAGCTTCCACATAGTCGACATCAATATCTCCTACAACTATGATTGCTTGTAGGTTAGGACGATACCATGTTTGGTAAAAATTTCGTAATGTTTCGTGTTTGAATGATTTTAAGTTGTCGTAGGTGCCTATGGGTAGACGTTTTGCATACAACGAATTGGTAAATACAACCGGAAACCAAACTTTACGCATGCGTTCGTCGGCATTTTTTCCCGTTCTCCATTCTTCGATGATCACTCCTCTTTCGGCATCGATTTCTTTTCCATCTAATGTTAAATGGGCAGCCCAATCGTTAAGGACAAGAAAACCACTGTCTAATTGACCTTTGGAATCAGTGGGCACGGTAAGCATATAAACCGTTTCGTCGAAACTAGTATAGGCATTTAAATCGCCGCCGAAACGCATGCCGATGGATTGCAAATAACTGACGAGTTCATTCTTCTTGAAATGTTTACTTCCGTTAAATGCCATGTGTTCGGTGAAATGGGCTAATCCTACTTGTGCATCGGTTTCTTGCATAGAACCTGCTTTGACAGCCAAACGCAGTTCGACACGTTTTTCGGGCTTGGCATTCTTGCGTATATAATACACCAAACCATTGTCTAATTGACCGATTTTAACTCTAGGGTCGATGGGCAGTTCTTTGGTGAGATCAAGGGTTTGTTGTGCAGTCGCGATTGTTGTCAAGAGACAGACTACACTTGCTAAAAATACTTTTATTTTTGTCATAGGTGATAGATGTTATATGATTAGATAATACTTAAATTCAGTTGTTGTTTAAAAGATAGTAGAGAGGGATTAGTTTCTAACATTTTTTTGAATTTTTCGTCCGGGTCGATGATTCTGCTTTCTTTAGGACTTCGCTGATTGATTTTAATTTCATAGCGGAATTTTACGTTTGTTTCGGAATGGATGAGGTGTAAAAGCGGATTCATTACATCTTTAATTTCCTTTTCGGCAATGGTGTTGGCAACTTCAAAAATTAATAGGTTATCGTCCTTAAATATCGGTTTGATTTCTTGTAGAATACTGCGTGCAGCAATGGCATTTTGACAAGCTTTTTCGACATAAAGCTTCCAATTTTGGATGATTTTTTCAAAAGGGTCTTGCACTTGAGAACAGGAATCACAGCCGTTTTCACTTTCATCTTTGGTTTCATCGTTCGCTTTAGGCTCTTGCTTGTTGTTAGGCGCTATGTCGTTCGTTTTTGGTGTTGCTTGTGTTTGTTCGGAGGGTGTATTGTTATGAAGAATATTTTTTATTTGAACAGTTTTCATAACAGGATTCGTAATTCTTTCTTGTCGATTAAAGCTTTGCGTTGATTGTGTAGGAGGAGTGGTAGCCGGTTTGGGAGTGTTGGTGGATGTAGGGGATATTTTTTCTTTGCTGTCTGATAAATTGCCGGTAGAGCTTTGTTTCTGTTTGTTTTTTATGCTAGCAGCTATCATGAGCGCAAGTTCCACATGTAAACGTTTGTTATTCGCTGTTTTATATGACGCATTGCAACGATTAAAGATATCTAAATAGCTTAACAATAAAGGAACACTCATGGTTTTAGCTTGTTCGATGAATTGCTTTTTGATGTTATCGCCGGTTTCGACAATGTGTTCTACTTGCAATTTACAGGCAATGAGGTTACGCAAGTGTTCACTGATGCTGTCAATAAAAATTTGGCCGTCAAATCCTTTTTCAATGATTTCATTAAACTGAACTAATACTTGGGCAATGTCTTCGTTGTGGATATGTTGAATAATTTGAAAGAAATAGTCATAATCAAGGATATTCAAATTTTCAATAATATGCTGATAAGTGATGTTTCCATCGGAATAGCTAACAGCTTGGTCGAAAATAGAAAGGGCATCTCTTAAGCTACCATCGGCTTTTTGTCCAATCACATCGAGGGCTTCTTTTTCGAAACTGACATTTTCTTGGGAAGCTACATAGGCTAAATGTTCGACCATATCATGGATTTTGATACGTTTAAAATCGAAGATTTGACAACGAGAAAGAATGGTAGGTATGATTTTATGTTTTTCGGTCGTTGCTAAAATAAATTTAGCATAGACCGGAGGCTCTTCCAAGGTTTTTAAAAAAGCATTGAATGCCTGTGTGCTTAACATATGAACTTCATCGATGATGTAGACTTTATAGGTAGCGCCTTGGGGTGGTATGCGCACTTGTTCGACCAAATTACGAATGGCATCGACCGAATTATTTGAGGCGGCATCGAGCTCGAAAATATTAAAGGAAGCTGAATTGTTGAACGACAAACAGGATTCACACTGATTACAGGCTTCGCCGTCATCGGTACGATTTTTACAATTGATGGTCTTGGCTAAAATACGCGCACAAGTAGTTTTACCTACGCCTCTGGGTCCGCAAAATAAAAAGGCTTGCGCTACCTGATTCTGACGAATAGCGTTTTTTAAGGTTGTGGTGATGGAAGTTTGTCCCACAATAGTCTTAAAAGTAGAAGGTCGATATTTTCTGGCTGATACGATAAAGTTTTCCATTTATTTTTACTGCTTACGTGATGTGCAAAAATAGCATTTTTTTGACTTCTTTTTACTATGATACTATACAAAAATTTAAATTAGCTGAAATTTATGATAGATGTACTAAGTCTCACATAGAATTCTTTTTTCTTCTCTTTGTTGTGAAAGCGAGAAATGTTGTGCTTTTCAGAGGAAGCCTAATTCAAGTTTCGCTTCTTCGGATAATTTATCCATGCTCCATGGAGGTGAGAAGGTAAGCTGTATATTCACTTTTTTCAGTTCGGGTATTTGCTCCACCATGGATTTCACAGAGGCGGGTAAGCTTTCGGCAACCGGACAGTTGGGAGAGGTGAGTGTCATTAGAATATTCGCCTGATAGTCAGGTGTGATGTCAATTTGATAGATCAAGCCTAAATCCCAAATATTTACAGGGATTTCAGGGTCATAAATAGTTTTAAGCCCTTCTATGATGTCGTATTTAATGCTTTCTATGTCTTTCATTCGTATTTATTTTTAAAAGCTACAGCATATAATTTCATTTGCTTAATCATTGAGACCAATCCGTTGGAACGGGTGGGGGATAAGTGGTTTTTCAATCCGATAGCATCAATATACGCTAACTTGGCATCGATGATTTCGTCGGGAGTATGTCCGGAAAGCACTCGGATAAGCAAGTTGATAATGCCTTTGGTGATAATAGCATCGCTATCGGCACTGTAGTATATTTTGCCGTCTTTGTAGTCAGCATGTAGCCATACATTGGATTGGCAACCGGTGATTAGGTAGTTGGCTGTTTTGTAGGTTTCGTCGATAAGGGGCAGTGTTTTTCCTAATTCAATAACATAATTGTATTTATCCATCCAATCGTCGAAAAAGGAAAATTCGTTGATAATTTTATCTTCAGCTTCTTTTATGGTCATAATTTAATGAATTTTATAAGCGTTAAAACGTAATAAATGGTCGGCGAGAACGAGGGTAGCCATGGCTTCCACTACGGGGACAACTCTTGGAATTACACACACATCATGACGTCCGCCGCCTTTGTAGATGGCTTTTTCGCCCTGTATGTTTACACTTTCTTGGTTTTGTCCGACAGATGCTAGGGGTTTGAAAGCGACCGAAAAGTAGATGTTTTCACCGTTGCTGATGCCGGCTTGAATTCCGCCGGAATGATTGGTTTTGGTTCGAAATTCGCTAGTAAATAAATCGTTATGTATACTCCCTTTCATGGCTGCCGATTGAAAGCCCGATCCGTATTCAAAGCCTTTTGCTGCGTTAATGCTCAACATGGCTTTGGCTAAATCGGCTTGTAGTTTATCAAAAACGGGTTCTCCTAAACCTACGGGGGTGTTTTCTATAACACAACTTACTTTTCCTCCGATGCTGTCGTTTTGTGCCCGGGTGCTTTTTAATTCGTTCAGCATGGACTGATAGATTTCTTTATCAGGACAATGCAAGTCGTTGATGTCAGCATCCGGCAGGATTTGTGTGAGTGGTTTTGGATATACAATGCTTCCGATTTGGGTAGTATATGCTTTGATTTTGATTGCTTTGGATTGTAAAAACATCATGGCAAAGCAGCCTGCAACAACACGTACGAGGGTTTCGCGTGCCGACGCTCGTCCGCTTCCTTTGTAATCGTAGATGCCGTATTTTTTTACATAGGTATAATCGGCATGTGAAGGTTTCAATACTCCTTTGTTTGCTTCATAATGGGAGGAATCGATGTCTTGGTTTTTAATGTAAAAAGCAATAGGAGCTCCGGTTGTCAGCTTGTTAGATATACCTGATAAAAAGATAACATCGTCTGATTCATGGCGGGAGGAAGTATAGGGGAGGCTGTTTGTTTGTCTTTCTTTGATTTTTTGCTGGATGAGATCATAGTCGACCCTTAGGTTTGAAGGGCAACCGTCAATAACACCTCCGATACAACATCCATGTGATTCTCCGAATGATGTTATAGTAAAAAGTGTACCAAAAGTATTTCCGGCCATAAGTTGTCGACAGTTTAGCTAAGTGATTCTATTCCCATGTCAAGGGTGCAAGCACATTGAAACCTGATTTCGCATGGCGGATATGCCTCCCGCTTTATAATTGTTCTTGAAGCATTCGTTCTGATTGTTCAGCAATTTCGTTGTCTACTAAAATCCGACCGCAAAATTCACATACGATGATTTTTTTGTGAATTCGGATGTCTAATTGACGTTGGGGTGAAATTTTACTGAAACAACCGCCGCACGCATCTCTTTCGATTTTTACAACGGCTAAGCCGTTTCTCATATTGTCGCGTATACGTGTAAAGGCAGTCAATAAGCGAGGCTCTATCTTGTCTTCGAATTCTTTGGCTTTATCCAATAAAAGCATTTCATCTTTTTTTGTTTCCGCAATGATATCATTCAGCTCGCTTTCTTTGGTTTGAAGTTCGCTTCGCAAGATGTTTAATTCTTTTTCCAATTCGGTTATTTCCTCGGTTTTATCCGTAATTTTTTGATTGAATTCTTTGATCTTTTTTTCACAAAGTTGAATTTCCAGGTTTTGATATTCAATTTCTTTGTTTAAAGCTTCGTATTCTCTGTTGTTTTTCACGTTGTCTAATTGCTCTTTGTATTTGGCAATTAACATAGTGGAACGTTTAATGAGTTGATGTTTTTCTTCAGTTTGTGTATTTAAGTCGTTGACGATATCTTGAAACTTTTCAATACGTGTTTGTATGCCTGAGCAGACGTCTTCCAGGTCTCTCACCTCCAAAGGTAATTCCCCTCTGACAATTCGAATTTTATCGACTTTGGAATAAATGAGTTGTAGTTTATATAAACCTAATAAACTGTCTTCAACCGATTTTTTTATCATTAATTCGGTGTCTTGATTTGCTTTGTCGTTATGAACGTTTTCAGTTGAAATGTTTTCCATTTTTATGTTGAGTTTTTAATGAGATTATCTTTTTATATCATGTTTTGATTCAAATATCCTGTTCTGCTTGTCAGGTATGTGCTTGCTTTGATTTTAAACACTTTGTAATTCAATATTTTAATAAAAATAATTTACCGGATTTATTTCTGTTTTAGAAACAGCAAATGTACTAAATTTTTTAATAAGTTTTTTGCATAAATAATGTTTTATGGCATATTCGCTTTCATAATGTCCGATCGAAAGTAAAAATATATCTTTACCGAAATCAATAAAATCATGATAACGTATTTCCCCTGTAACAAATACATCGGCTTTTTGTTTGATAGCATCTTTAATTAAAAAGGCTCCGCTTCCGCCGCAAAGGGCTATGCGTTGAATGCTTTTGTTTTGGGGTTTACTATGCATAATAAGCGATAGATTCATTTGCGATTTGATGTAACTTAAAAATTCAAATTCAGTCATTGGGTTGGTTAGTTTGCCTATCATTCCTGATCCAACACTATGGTTTTCATTTTCCAGGCGATAGATGTCGTAAGCGGGTTCTTCATAAGGATGCGCTTGATATAATGCTTGTATGAGTTGCTTTTCTTTGTAATCGGGAAAAATGGTTTCAATGCGAATTTCGTTCTCAAAATGGATTTTATTCTTTTCCCCCACAAAGGGATTGGCTTGTTGGTTGGCTTTGAAGCTGCCGGTTCCGGAAACATTGAAGCTGCAACTATCGTAATTACCTATGTGGCCACCACCGGCTTCAAACAAGGCATTCCTTACTTGATCGGCATGTAAGGTTGGAACATAGGTTATGATTTTTTTTAGTCTGTTTGGAACGGGACGTAATATTTTCAGCTCTTTCAATAATAATTTTTCCGCAAAACAATAGTTAACTCCATGAAAAACATTATCTAAATTAGTATGCATGGCATAAATGGCAATGTCGTGTTTGATGGCTTGAATGAGGAGTTTTTCACTTAAGGTTTCACCGGTTATGCTTTTAAGGTTATGAAAGAGAAAGGGATGATGAGTGAGTATGAAATTCACTCCGCTGTCGATGGCCTCTTGCATGCTTTTTTCATTCAAATCAAAACATACGAGACCTTTGCGAAAATTTTGTTCCGCTTGGCCTACTAATAAACCGGAATTGTCGTAACTCTCTTGATATGAAAGTGGTGCTAACTCTTCTATATAGTTTATGATGTCTGATATTTTCATTTTTCAGATTGAATTAATATTTATCTTTTATTTTCTTCAAAAGTATAAAAAAAAATGTTAATTTAGCCATTGAAATTACATACGGGTGAAAAAAACAGATTTATTTTGTAATATCTGTCTAATTAGTTTGTTGTATATATAATGCGGAAAATTATCTTTTTGCCGGTTTCCCTTATTTGGGCATTAATTATGTCAGTTCGTCGTCGTTTTTATAATCTAAACAACGGTCAACGACGTTTTGAATTTTCCAAACCTGTGATATGCATAGGGAATTTATGTATGGGCGGGGCAGGTAAAACACCGCATACGGAATACCTCATACGTTTATTAGGCAATCAGTATCAACTAGCAGTTTTAAGCAGAGGATATGGTCGCAATACGAAAGGTTTTATGTTTGCCGATGCCTCATCCACCAATAAATCCTTGGGCGATGAAGCTTTTTTATATTATCGAAAATATCCTACCGTAGCCGTAACGGTATGCGAGGATAGGGTGGAAGGCTTACAGCAAATGTGGAAGAGACTACCCGAAGTGGAAGTGGCTTTGTTGGATGATGCTTTCCAACATCTTCGAATAAAAGCAGGCTTAACTATCCTTTTGACAGATTATTATCATTTGTATTCGGATGATTATGTATTCCCTTCGGGCAATTTGAGAGAACTGCCTTCGGCGGCCAAAGAGGCTGATATCATTGTGGTTTCTAAAGCCCCAAGCATGGTTACTCCTTTGGAAGAAAAAGTAATCATCGATAAATTAAATCCGTTACCCTATCAGAAAGTATATTTTTCTTATATTCGTTACGGCGATATGGTTCCCTTAACGGCTATAGCGAATAAACAACAGGAAGATCCTAAGAGCGTTGTGGTCTTTACCGGAATACATAATTCCTATCCGTTGATTGCTCATTTAAAAGAAAAATATAAGGACATACAAATCTATACCTGTACCGATCATCATGAATTTACGGAAAAGGATATTAAAAATGTACGCTATTTATTGAGTCGTGCCATTTCACCCAATAAAGCCATCATTACCACCGAAAAAGATGCTTCCCGTTTGATGGATAAAACAATCAAAGATATGATTGAAGATATGCCTATTTATTATATCCCGATTTTTGTGGAATTTCATGCAAAATATAAATGTGATTTTAATCAACAAATAGTTGACTATGTTGAAAAATATTCATGAAACAACGAACTATATTCAAGCTAACATTCATTCAAAGCCTAAAATAGCCATTATATTAGGAAGTGGATTGAATCGTTTGCTCGACGAAATGAATGTGGAAATTACCATTCCCTATAATACCATTCCACATTTTCCTCTATCCACGGTCGAAGGTCACGAAGGCTGTTTGGTGTTTGGCACCTTGCATGGAGTGGAGATTGTGGCTATGAAAGGAAGGTTTCATTATTATGAAGGCTATGATATGAAACAAATTACATTTCCCATACGGATTATGAAAAACTTGGGCATAGAAACCTTAATCATTTCGAATGCTTCGGGTGGTTTAAATCAGCGTTATGAAGTGGGAGATATCGTGCTCATAAGCGATCACATCAATTTGTTCCCGGAACATCCTTTACGAGGAAAAAATGAATCGACTTTGGGAGTACGTTTCCCCGATATGAGCGAGGTTTATGATAAAGAGTTGATACAAAAGGTCGAACACATAGCTCACTTACACGCCATACCCCTTAAGAAAGGGGTATATGTAGGTGTTAGCGGTCCGACTTATGAAACACCGGCCGAATATAAAATGTATCATATACTGGGTGGCGATTGCGTGGGAATGTCGACTGTGCCCGAAGCCATCGTAGCTCGACATGCTGCTATGAAATGTGTTGGTTTTTCAGTGATAACCGATATGTGGAGAAGCTGTTATAGCCAAGAAGTTACTCATGAAGAAGTTTTACTTCAAGCAGCCAAAGCCGAACCTACGCTTGGTTTTATTGTGACAGAACTTGTTAAACAGATATAAATTTTATTCATGCTATTTTCAGATGTATATGTAAATGAAGATGTTAAAAACAGATTGAGACGCACTGTCCAAAATCAACGGGTGAGTCATGCTCAACTTTTTTTAGGAAGTGAAGGAACACATAGCTTAGCCTTGGCCATTGCATATGCTCAATATATTAACTGTTCTCATCGTACGGAAAAAGATTCCTGTGGAATATGCCCTTCCTGTAAAAAATATCAACAGTTGGCACATCCCGATTTGCATTTCTATTTTCCTAATGCAACCAATCAAAAAATAAAAAAAGACCCTCAATCCTCCGAGTTCTATACCGAATGGCGCGAAATGATCTTGTCCACACAGGCCATGTTTACTTTAAATGATTGGTATAGCAAAATTGAAATAGAAAATAAACAAGGCATCATCAATACGAAAGATGTGGAAGACTTACTCTATAAAGCATCGATGAAAGCCTATGAAGCAGAATATAAGGTTTTTGTTATATGGATGATCGATAAACTACGATTCGATGCCGCCACTAAATTATTGAAAACACTCGAAGAACCCGATGGAAAAACCTTGTTTGTGTTGATTACAGAAAATCACGATAAAGTATTAAAAACCGTTTTGTCCAGAACACAATTGCTGAAAATAAATAAACTGTCGACCGATGCTTTAGTAGATGTTTTGATGCAGACTAAGCACTACGATGCCTCAACGGCACAATATATTGCCATATCATCCGATAATCATCTTATCCATGCCATGAGAACGCAGGAGGATGAAAATGAAGATGTGTTTAAATTGAACTTATTTGTGGCATGTATGCGTTTAGCCTATCAATTAGCCTTTCCATCGCATACCTTCGACTTTAACAGTGTAGTTGATTTTATATCCAAATTAGAAGCCCTCGGAAGAGAAAAACAAAAAGATTTTTTAAGATACGTCATCAGTTTCGTGCGTAAAAGTATGCTGTTAGATTATAATTTAAATAATTTATTGAGAATAACCAAGCAAGAACAAGAGGCCTTGTTGAAATTTCGAAGTTTTATACATAAGAATAATGTTTCGGTGTTTTATAAATACTTCAACGATGCTATATCACATATTGAATACAATGTGAATGCTAAAATTCTTTTTGCCGATTTGCTCATTTCCTTGTCGTATATTTTGGCTAAACAAAAAACCGCTTAATATGAAATCATCACATAGCGACATTATAAAATATATCCTTTTCATAGCGTTTTCCGCATCGTTTGTGCTAACATATGCTGCAGAGAAGGGAAATGCGTTTCCTGCTGAGAAGCCAACCACTTACTATTCATTCCAATTTGCCCGAGAACAAGTCCTTTTGATTGGTTACAACATAGGTTTCCCCTTAATTGCTGAGCAAATTCGTGTATCGCCTTGTGAGTTGTATGTGGGCATGGTATCGGAAGTGGGTTTTTATGCTAAATTTAAAAGTAATTTTAATTTCAATACACGCTATAACAGTAAATTAGTCTTCACTTCGGACTTTAAAGACATTGAAAAAATCAGATACCATCGTCTCGGAGCTTTGGTAGGGGTTTATTTGCATTTGAGTGAACCCGTATATGCTTATTTCGGCATAGGTTACGGTTCACGCAAGCAAATGATTCAAGTGAATTGTTACAACGACCAAGTGGGAGCTTATCCGGAATACTATTATTACAATCGCTATCGTTCGGTTGAGTTGGAAGCCGGAAGTACCCTGCGATTTCAGGAGTTGACCCTATCGCTGGGTGCGGCTATGCTGCCTATAGGAAATAAAATTCCTTATTTTGAAATTCATGCAGGCATGGGTGTGGTTTTACCCATCAGACGATTTTAATACAATACCTATGAATAAGAGAATTATCATTATAGTAAGTTATTGCATTTTGCTTCTAAGTGCTACTTCGTGTATCAACGATATAGAACGTATTACCAACTATCCTTATAAAGTAGGCGATTTTTATTCGGAAGGAGGGGTGATGGGTATAGTTTATAAAGTATCGGATGGTGGTGTACACGGTATGATTATTTCTTTGAACGAAGCCGAATGTGCTTGGGGCGATACGATACTTACTCAGGCTAATGATACAATGGATGCCGTTAAGAATATGAATATAATTAAACAAATGGACCATTGGCAACAACGATTTCCGGCCTTCTATTGGTGCGACAGTAAAAATACAAACGGCATAACCGGTTGGTGCTTGCCATCCAAACACGATTGGGAAGAAATCTTAGAAAATCGTTTCCTCATTGATGAAACCCTCATCGATATAGGCGCACAAAGTATATTGGGTAAAACCTATTGGTCCTCCACCGAATACAGTACCCATGAAGCCTATCATGTGGATTTTATTTTAGCCGAAATGCAATACTATGCCCTTAAATTAAATCAAAAATCAATCTATGTAAGAGCCATCAGTCCCTTTTAACTAAAGGGTATAATTTTCAGGTTGACTCTATATTTGGGAATGCTCTCCGCATTCCGATCGTACGTTTATAATCCTTGTATAATCTATCCATCCACTTATTTATAAGGGGGCAAAAAAAATAGTTAATTTGTATAGTTATGCATTGTGACGATTTTAAAAATTCACTAAAATAGTATGTATGTCTGATATATTAATGTAGTCAAAGTATATTTCCATTTATTATTTTCTCAAGCAAACAGACCCACCGATTTCGAAGCAACGGCAGGGGAGTGGTGGAGCAATTTAATCGGAATATCCACTAAACTTTCTTCTTTACAGACTATTTGCTATAGTATTTCTTTGCTTTTGTGTGAAATTCATATCTGATAATTTTTGTTTTTTTACAAAAGTATATTTTTTTGAATTTACA
>DHTG01000008.1 GCA_002411545.1 Bacteroidales bacterium UBA5266
AAATAAAATTCCGAATAAAGCGAAAAATCTATTACATAAAATTAAAACATTCCTGATGGAATGTTTAGCTCTGTAAAACAAATGATAAAGATGAAAATCGGCATGCTGTAGGTATGCCACGCATTAACAGAATTTCGTAATTTTCAGGATTAATAAATTACATTAATCCATATCATTCATTTTCTAATTAGAACTTTTTTTACAATATGTGCAAAATATGTTTACCTTATTTTTAATTATTCAATACATAGTACTTGTTCTAGTATTTCATAAATTTGCTTTTGAGTGAAATTCATATCTAATAATTTTTATTTTTTCAAAAGTATTTTTTTTTGAATTTACACATTTTTTTGAATAGTATCGAATTATCTTTTTAAGATTTCTAATAATAGAAAAAAAATCCATCCACTTATAATAGTATAAAATTTTTTAGTGTAATTTTGCTCCAATTTTTGTATGGAACAAGCATTAACATTTCTCACATTGGATACATTTAATTATTTTTTAATAGGCATGGCAATTATCGCCGGGGTAGTTTTTATTGCATTGTACTTTATAGAAGCAGGTTATGGTATGTTTCTCGATCCTAAATGGGGTATTACCATCAGCAACAAGAAGGCCTGGACATTGATGGAGATGCCGGTATTTCTGTCGATGTTAGTGTTGTGGTATTTTTCCTCTCGTCGTTTTGATGCGGTTCCATTCTTGCTATTTCTATTTTTTCAGTTTCATTATTTTCGACGAGCCTTTATTTATCCATTGATGTTAAAAGGTAATAGTAAGATGCCTTTAAGTGTGATGTTTATGGGCATAGGTTTTAATATATGCAATGCTTTGGCGCAAGGCGGCTGGATTTTTTATTTTGCTCCTGCTAACTATTACACACTTTCATGGCTTAGCAGTCCGCAATTTATCATAGGCACACTGGTATTTTTCGGAGGTATGTATATCAATATTTCATCCGATCGCATCATACAACAATTGCGTCAACCGGGCGATACGAAACATTACTTACCCAAAGGGGGAATGTTTAATTATGTATCGTCGGCACATTATTTTGGTGAAACCATTGAGTGGATAGGCTTTGCTGTCTTAACATGGTCCTGGGCAGGTGCTGTTTTTGCCTTATGGACTTTTGCCAATCTGGTGCCTCGTTCGAATGCCATATACCATAAATATGAGCTCATGTTCGGGGAAGAATTTAAAGAACGCAAGTTGAAGCGTATTTTTCCTTTTATTTATTAATACGATTATCCTCATAACCTTAGTTTCATGAGCATAACCCAAGCACAAAAGACAGCTTTGATAACCGGAGCGAGTTCGGGTATAGGTTTTGCCTGTGCCGAATTATTGGCAAAACAAGGTTATAAGCTGATTCTCATATCACGCAGAGCTTCCAAATTAGAGACAGCCTTACAGAAACTTCGTCCTTACGGTGTCGATCTTTACCCTATGGCTTTGAACCTTTGCGAAACCGATTCCGCTGAAAAAGTGTTTGCTTTTTGCAAAGAAAAAGGCTTAAAGCCTGACATGCTTATTTGTAATGCCGGAATGAATCGAGTCGGATCATTGTCAAATACATCCCCCGAACAAATTACAGATATCCTAAACCTACAAGTGGTAAATCCAACTCTATTATGTCGTTATTTCGGCAGAGAGATGAAAAGAGCACGTCAAGGACATATCATGATTGTTTCGTCCTTAACAGCCTATACTCCCTACCCCACCCTTTCTTTGTATGCCGCTTCCAAACGATATTTACACCAGTTATCCAAATCATTAGCAGCCGAATTAAAGCCTTATCATATAAACGTTACGAATCTATGTCCCGGTGGCGTTGAAACAGATTTTTTTATAAAAAAAGGGAATTTTATTCGTATTGCCGGTCGTTTACATTTAATGAAGCAAGCGCGAGAAGTGGCGGTTAAGGGACTAAAGGCTCTATATAAAGGAAAATCAACAATCACCCCTGGCTTTTTCAACCGTCTCTTGATAACAGGCACACCTATTATTCCGCAAGCTTGTATCGCTTGGTTTTATCACCATACCTCCCTATTCGCAAACATCACCGATGACGCATGTAAAAAGAATACAGACTTACAAGAAGAAGTCATACATCCTAACAAGCAAACACAAGCCTTTGCTCTCGTCACCGGAGGCAGTTCGGGGATAGGATGGGAATATGCTAAGATATTAGCTCAAAAATCATATTCGATTCTTTTGATAAGCAATAAAAAAGAAGACCTTGAAGAAAAATCCAACCTGTTAAGGGAGCGTTATGCGGTGGAAACTTTATCCCTTTACATGGATTTATCACAGCCGGGTGCGGCTGAGCAAATCATAGCATTTTGCCACACTCACAAGCTCGATATAGAAATATTGATTAACAACGCCGGTTTTTTTATGTCGGGAAACATTGTTCACAGCGATGCCAACAAGATAAAAAGCATGTTACATTTACACATATCTACTTTAACTCTATTATGTCGTTATGTAGGGGAAGACATGCAAAATCGTAAAAAAGGATATATACTTAACATGTCATCCTTATCGGCTTGGATGCCTTATCCCAACATTGCACTCTATGCATCCACAAAACGTTACATACGCGATTTTAGTTTAGCAATACGTCCCGAATATATCAAGCATAATGTATCGGTGAGTGTGCTTACTCCCGGAGCAATCGATACGAATTTATATCATTTATCTCCTTACTATCAAAACTTGGCAAAACGTTGCGGCATCATGATGTCACCCGAAAAGATGGCTAAGAAAGCGATTAAGGTTATGTTTCGCAGAAAAGCAAGTTTTGCACCGGGATGGATAAATCGTCTCGCTATCCCCTTTTTGGTGCTAGCTCCTTTGTCATTCATTTATTTCATTGAACGTAAACTTGAAAAAGTGTTTACGAAATAAATAAAGCTGAACAATCCCGCCTATTCTATACAAATCACTCTACTTATTAAATAATTATTCGCTAAACATAAAAAAAAGACATCCTTTTGAGATGTCTTTTTTCTTATTAACTTAAAAATTTTCTCTTAGAATTTATAATATACATACACCCCACCATTGTA
>DHTG01000045.1 GCA_002411545.1 Bacteroidales bacterium UBA5266
ATTAGTAATCATAGGAAAACTCTTGGCATCCCATCCTGAAAAAAGTATCTTGTTGAATTTTGTATCTGTATATATATTGGTTGGTACATCCAATACTTTTGCTCCTTTGTGATAAATTCTTACTCTTCTTTTTTGAATCCATATGATTACATGATTCACTTCTTCCAAGATTACAGGATTTGTCACACTTTGTCCGGTAAGCCAATTGGCATCATTTTCATTATAATATCCTTTGGTTTCCCATCCATCTATTTTGAGCGTAATATGCAGTCCTTTTAATCCGGGATATAAATCATCGTTGATTTCTTTTGGATTTTCGGGGTTTTCTTGATATAAGGATAAGGTAATTCCATGAGTGTATTCGGCATCGGGAATGATATCAAATTCAACAATAAAATTATCCGGAAAGTTTATTGTTTTTGAATAGCAATATACAGCATCATCTCCATTCATATGAAACCATTTGCCTTCTGCTATATTCACATTTTTTACTTCACCACTACCATTCGATGTCCATAAGGCCGGAAAATCGCCGATGGCATCTTGCGAAAAATCTTCAAAGAACAGAATTTGATCACCGGGAATAAAATCGTATTTGGTATAAGACTCCAATTTGGGCTTTACTTGGCTTTGGCTGGCTTTATTATTGTTAGTTGCTGATTCAGATTCATCTGTTTCTTCATTTGCTTCTTGTTCTTCTTCTTTAGCTTCTTCTTGATTTTCATTAAAAATGATATCCAAACTTTCATCTATTTTTTCATCTAACTTTTGTTCTACTCGTTCTTCCGTTTTTTGTTTAATTTTGGCTCGTATATCAATTTGAGCAAAGGAAGTAAGGATGGTAGAAAACAGAAAAAGCAGTAAGCACAATGCGTTGATAAAAGGTAAATGTGTTTTCATAAATATAAGATTTATAATGCTTTGAAATTAATGTATTGATCTTTATAATTGTATGCAAAGCTATATAAAATTTCAATAAATAGTATATACTGTACAAGTAACTTTTAATTTATTCTTAGTGTATGTTTTATAAGTGAATAAAATTCCATTTATTTTGTAACAAATTGAAGTCGATTTTTAACTCCTTTTTTACATTAAAAATCAGTATCAATCTGTATGTAACGGATTGAATTGAAGAATTTATAACCAATCGCATTAATATATATCCTTCATTAAGGATTTTATATATAAATTAAAAAAAATATAAAAAAAACAAATGAGATTATTTTTCATGAAAAATAAAATTTTTCAAGGCAAGTACATAAAGAGAAAATGCCGTAAAAAGCTAAGATTTTCAGGGCATATTTTAAGTGGAAATGCTTATTTTTAAAATTATTAGATTGATATTCTAAGTATTATATTAGAATGCTAAAAAAAAAGGAATTTAAGTCCTGAAAAATGAAAAATAATTACTAATTTTGCACAGAAAAATTCTTATGGTAAGAATTGATTAAATATATAATACAACGCAAAAAAAGAGATATGGCCACAAAAAAAATTTTGATAATCGACGATGACATTGATGTTATCACCATAGTAGAAACTATTTTGAAAAAAGAGGGATTTGAAGTAATCTCTGCCAGTAATAAAATAGAAGGTATGAAAAAAATTCGGGAAGAGAAACCCGACTTAGCCATTCTGGATGTGATGATGACGACCCATTACGAAGGTTTTGAGTTAGCAAAAGAAATAACAGATGATCCTGAATTAAGAAAAATGCCATTTTTGATGCAGACATCTATTGATATTTTAACCACTACCAAACCTGATGTTCAGGCAATGGCTCGTGAGTTTCGTAAAAATCCCGGATTTAAAGATCTACATGTGATTTTAGTAAAAGATATCAATTCAGGAAAGGCCGGTATTGATTATTTATCAGAAAAAGGAGAATCCATATGGTTTCCGGTTCATGGTTTTGTGAGAAAACCTGTTGACGGCAAAAAAATCCTACATGAAATTAATAGGATTTTAAATATATAATACATTTCTGAGGTCAATTTTTACCTGTTTCATAGCATATAATTATGTTATGAATAGGTATTTGCGTGTTTTAATATAGTATCCATTGAAAGATGGATGTTTTGTTTGGGAAAAAATAATTGTTTATAAAAAATTAATTAATATAATAATCAATAAAATATGGGAAAATCAATAGAGAGCATATTGAAAAAATATGACAATTGTAGCAGGGATTCTTTGATTTCTCTCCTTCAAGAGATTCAAGAAAATGAGGGATTTTTATCGGAAGAAGCCATAGTAAAAACAGGGAAGAAGTTGAAAATACCAACCAGTAAAATTTACGGAGTAGCAACTTTTTACAATCAATTTCGTTTCGAACCGACCGGGAAATACCATGTGATGGTATGTCGAGGTACGGCTTGTCATGTCTTAGGTTCTTTAACCGTACTTCAAGAGTTGGAGAAAGTATTGAAGATAAAAGCCGGACAAACGACTCGCGATGGTTTGTTTAGTATTGAAGTCGTTGCTTGCATGGGTGCTTGCGGATTAGCACCGGTGATTAACATTAACGGAAGCTTCTACGCAAACGTAACAGCAGAAAGTATTAAAGAAATTATTGAATCTTACCGAAAAAAAGAAGAATAACATGGATACGCTTACAGATAAAAATAAAAAAATGTTAATGGACCTTATTCAAGGCAATAAAAATGTAGACGTTGACAATCAACGTAGCACACTCAAAAGAGAAAAAATAAATAAACCTCTTATTTACGTAGGTGCCGGCACATGTGGATTAGGAGCCGGAGCTGCCGAAACCATCAATGCGATTAAAACGTATTTGAAAAATAAAAAAATCGACGCCGATATTATGGAAGTAGGTTGCATCGGTCTTTGTGCCGTTGAACCCATCGTGGACGTTCAGATGCCCGGAAAAAACAGAGTTTCTTTCCAAAAGGTTACTCATGATAGAGTAGAAGGCATTCTTGATCAAGCATTCTCCGCAAAATACAATGCCAAAGATCTGTTAGGACAAATTCAAATGGGAGCCTCCGAAAAATATAAGGATGTGCCCGATTTTAATAAACATCCCTTCTTTGCAAAACAAAAAAGAATTGTGTTAAAGAATTGCGGCCTCATCAATCCGGAAAGCATTGATGAATATATTGCTTTTGGTGGATATGCCGGGTTATATAAAACCCTTACCAAACATAGCGGTGCCGATATTTGCGACATCATCGAAAAGAGTGGTTTAAGAGGAAGAGGTGGTGGAGGTTTCCCTACCGGAAGAAAATGGAGAATTGCCAATCAACAAGAAAGCAAGCAAAAATATTTAGTATGTAATGCTGATGAAGGTGACCCCGGTGCCTTCATGGACCGTGCCGTTATTGAAGGCGATCCTCATCGTTTAATCGAAGGAATGGCTATCGCGGCTTATGCTATCGGTGCATCGGTGGGGTATATCTATATCCGTGCCGAATATCCTTTGGCAATCACGCGTTTGAAAATTGCCATCGAACAAGCTAAAAAACTTGGATTGTTAGGCAAAAATATTTTTGGTACTAAGTTTAGTTTTGAGTTAAAAATTAAGATGGGTGCCGGTGCTTTTGTATGCGGTGAAGAAACTGCTTTGATAAACAGTATTGAAGGTTTCCGCGGTATGCCTCGTCCACGTCCGCCTTTCCCGGCTGTCAGTGGATTATTTGGCAAACCTACCATTATTAATAATGTAGAAACCCTTGCCAATGTAGCTGAAATTCTTGTGATGGGTGCCGATTGGTTCAGTTCTGTAGGAACCGAATCATCGAAAGGCACGAAAGTATTTGCTCTTTCAGGAAAAATAGTAAATACAGGTTTGGTTGAAATAGCTATGGGAACCACCATTCGCACTATCATTTATGATATAGCCGGTGGTATTGCTAAAAATAAAAAATTCAAAGCTGTACAAATCGGAGGTCCTTCCGGTGGATGTATTACCGAACAAAACTTAGATATTCCCATCGAGTATGAATCTCTTATTAAAGTAGGAGCCATGATGGGATCGGGAGGTTTGGTGGTGATGGACGAAGACAACTGTATGGTTGATGTGGCTAAATTCTTTATGGAATTTATCCAACGTGAAAGTTGCGGTAAATGTATTCCTTGCCGCGAAGGCACTCGTCGTATGCTTGAAATTTTGGAAAGCATTACTTCGAAACCCGTTAACAGCGAAAAAGCTGCCCTCGAACGTATGAAAGGAATCATGCAATTAGAAAAATTGGCAACAGTCATTAAAGATACTTCTTTATGTGCATTAGGTCAAACATCACCTAATCCTATTTTAAGTACCCTTAAATGGTTCAGGCAAGAATATGAAGAACATATTTTTGAGCGTAAATGTGCTACTCATACTTGTACGGAGTTAAGGAAATTCAGAATCCTAACCGATAAATGTACAGGTTGTACGCTTTGTGCCAAGAAATGTCCTACCAATGCTATCATCGGCACGAAAAAATCTCCTCATTTTATTGTGGATGAAAAATGTATCGGTTGCGGAACCTGTAAAGAAACCTGTAATTTTAATGCAATAGAAATGATTTAATATAAAATTAGATATGAGTATTCAAATAGAAGTAAACGGAAAAAAATTAGAGGCATTTGAAGGCGAAACCATATTGACCGCTTTAAAAAGGAATGGTATCAGAGTTCCTACTTTGTGTCATATGAATGATTTTATCCCTTCCGGAGCCTGTCGACTTTGCGTTGTTGAAATAGTAGGAAACCCTAGATTAGTAAGCTCTTGCTCTTTCCCTGTTTCTGACGGGATGAAAATATTAACCAATTCACCCAGGGTCATCGAATCGCGCAAAACCATTATAGAACTCTTACTTTCAAACCATCCTGATGATTGTTTGTATTGTATACGAAACAATAATTGTGAATTGCAAAGCCTTGCAAAAGAATATCACGTCATTGAAAGAAGAATTCACGGAAATAAAAACAGTTTTAAACTCGACCATTCCAGTACCAGTATCGTTCGCGATCCGGAAAAATGTATCCTTTGCGGAAGATGTGTACGCGTGTGTGAAGAAACGATTGGTGTTTCTGCTATCGAATACATTAACCGAGGCAGTAAAACCCTTATCGGTACCACTATGCAGAAAGGGCTTAACACGTCGAGCTGTGTAAATTGCGGACAATGTATTATGGTTTGTCCTACCGGTGCTTTGACGGAGAAAAATCAAACCCATATGGTACAAGATGCTTTACAGCAAAAAGACAAAACTTTAGTAGTTCAATATGCCCCTTCAATTTCTGTGTCCATAGCCGAAGAATTCGGTATGGCTCCCGGTACGGACATCAATGGTTTGTTGAATGCAGCCCTTCGTAAGATGGGATTTAAATATGTGTTCGACACTACTTTCGGTGCCGACCTTACCATTATGGAAGAAGCTTCGGAGTTAATACAACGCATTACGGAAGGCAAAACACTACCTATGTTCACCAGCTGTTGCCCGGCTTGGGTGAAATATATTGAAGAATTTGCTCCTGATTTTATTGATAATTTATCTACTTGTAAATCGCCTCAACAAATGACCGGTGCGGTTATCAAGAGTTATTTTGCTGAACAGTCTAATTTGAAACCCGAAGATATTATTTCGGTATCTATTATGCCTTGTACGGCGAAAAAATTTGAAATGCAACGCGAAACTATGGGGCGTAACGGAGTGAAAGACGTGGATATAGCCATAACCACCCGCGAATTAATAGAATTGATACATTTACACGGAATAGATATGAAAACTATTCAACCTGAAATTACCGATTCTCCCATGGGCGTTCGTAGTTCAGCAGGTAAAATTTTCGGTGCTACCGGTGGTGTAATGGAAGCTGCTTTACGTACTGCTTATAAAAAGATTACCGGCGAAGAACTTGTTGATTTCAAAATCAATGCAGTGAGAGGATTCGAAGGAAGGAAAGAAGCTAAAATTAAAATCAACGATGATCTCGAAGTAGGAGTGGCTGTCATAAGCGGTTTGGGTAATGTAAGAGCATTGCTCGATGAAATTAGAAACGGCAAAAACGATGTTCATTTTATCGAAGTGATGACATGCCCAGGAGGTTGTGTTGCCGGTGGTGGACAACGTATCGGTGTTGATAGATCATTCATCGAAGCCCGTACGAAATCCTTGTATGACATCGACGATCGTGAAACCATTAAAGTATCGCATAAAAATCCCGAAATTATCGAGCTTTATGATAACTATTTTGGACACCCCTTGAGTCATAAAAGCCATGAGCTCTTACATACTTGTTACATGGAAAGAGACGTCTTATTATAATCTATTGAAACATTAGTGATGGTCAATAAGCTCAAAGACGGATTAGTTTTCACCCTAAAAGATCGATGCCGGGTATGTTATACCTGTGTGAGAGAATGTCCTGTAAAAGCCATTAAAATTATCAATGGCCAAGCAGAGGTGATATCTTCCCGTTGTATAGGCTGTGGAAATTGCACCCGCGTTTGTAGTCAGAGTGCAAAAAAATATTTGGATAACACTAATGATGCCTTAGAATTATTACATGGTTCAAATACCAAAGTAGCCTGTCTGGCTCCTAGTTTTGCAGCCGAATTTACCGACATAAACGATTACCAATTGCTGATCGGAATGATCAAGCAATTGGGATTCGATTATGTGATGGATGTATCCTTTGGAGCTGACCTCGTAGCAAAAGAATACGATAAAATATATAGCAATAAAAACACGCCTCGTTCTATATCCACCGATTGTCCGGCCATCGTATTTTATGTCCGTCATTATGCCCCGGATTTAGTCGATTATTTGGCTCCTGTGGTATCGCCTATGATAGCAAGTATTAGGGTGGCTAAAGAATTATACGGTGACAATATCAGTACGGTCTTTATAGGACCTTGTGTGGCTAAAAAAGCGGAATCAAGAGAAGTCGACGTTGTTCTTACATTTAAAGAGTTGCGAAATCTTTTCTGGCAAAAAAATATCTTTCCCGAAAAAATTAAACCTGCCGATTTTGATGGTCCCATTGGAAATAAATCTTCTCTTTTCCCTATTAACAGAGGAAAATTACATGCTGTTGACAGAGCCGACGATGTAAAAGTGGAAAACATCATTGTAACCTCCGGTCATAATAATTTCAAAGAAGCCATTAAGGAGTTTAAAGAGCATTCCGACAGTGATTTGCATCTTGAATTGTTGTGTTGTGAGGGTTGTATCTTAGGCCCTGGTATGACCAAAGACAAGCAACAGTTTCATAAAACGATCAATCTGAAACGTTTTGTGAAAGAGAAAGTGAAGAAATTGGATATGAAACAATGGCAAGCCGATATGAAAAGGTTTAAAGATTTGGATTTATCCCAAAAATTTCAATCGGCCGATCGGCGTATTCCTTTACCTTCGGAAGAAGAAATTCAAAAGGTATTGTTCGATATGGGTAAAACAAGTTTGCAAGATCATCTGAATTGTGGTGCTTGCGGCTATAATACCTGTATTGATCATGCGATTGCCATTGTAGAAGGTCTTGCCGAATCGGAAATGTGTTTGCCCTTTACCATAGAAAAACTTCATAACTCCATCAAAGCGCTCAATATTTCGAACGAAAAACTGCTTTCGGCTCAACAAACCTTAAAGCAGACCGAAAAATTAGCCAATATGGGACAACTCTCGGCGGGAATTGCTCATGAACTGAACAATCCCTTGGGTGTTATTACAATGTATAGTAATATATTGTATGATGAAGTGCAAGATGAAACTATTCGGAATGATTTAAAACTCATAGCCGAACAAGCCAATCGTTGTAAGAGTATCGTAGGTGGATTGCTGAATTTTGCTCGTAAAAATCAAGTCCGTTATAAAGAAGTAGATATAGAAGAGTTTGTTAAAAACAGCCTTGAATCAATCATCGCTACCGATAAAGTTAAAATTTCCTTTAAATCCAATCTGAGTGATAAAATGGTAGAGGTCGATGCCGACCAATGGATACAAGTGATTACTAATTTGGAAAAAAATGCGGTGGAAGCTATGGGCGAAAGCGGTGGTGAATTGAGCATTACCCTTAATGGGAATGAAAACGAAGTGGAGTTTATCATTAAAGATACCGGATGCGGTATCCCTAAAGAAAATTTAGATAAAATTTATACTCCCTTCTTTACCACCAAACCCATTGGCAAAGGAACTGGTTTAGGACTTCCTCTTATATATGGTATCGTAAAAATGCACAGAGGTCAAATCAATATAGAATCAAATGCCGACAAAACAAAGGGCCCGACAGGCACAACCTTTAAAATAAAAATTCCTAGAAAAAAAATATAAAATTTAAATAATATTATGGACATATTAAAAAATAAAACAGTTTTATTAGCTGATGATGATTTAGATATGATCACACAACTCACAATTCTCCTCAAAGGATTCGGTATGAATGTAGTTGCTGTTGAATCGCAGAAAGAAGCAGAAGAATTTATTGAAACAAAAAAACCGGATATAGCTATTTATGATCTGATGATGGAAAACCTCGACAGCGGTTTCATATTAAGCTATAAAACAAAAAAGAAATACCCGGATGTGCCGGTGATTATTGTAACGGCTGTAACTTCCGATACCGGTATGATGTTCGGTGTGGATACTGCAGAAGAAAAAAGTTGGATTAAAGCCGATCTTTACCTCGAAAAAGGACTTCGTCCCGAACAGTTGAAATTAGAAATGACTAGATTATTAACTCCTTAATTTGTGAATCATGGCTAAATTGAATTTGTTGATTGTCGATGATGAACCCGGTATACGTTCGGGAATAAAAAGAATATTATTAGGTTTTTGTGTCGACTTTCCTTTTTTAGAAGAAGAGTTTGATTTTAATATTCTCGAAGCAG
Organism: Bacteroidales bacterium UBA5266; assembly: GCA_002411545.1. Taxonomy (GTDB): domain Bacteria; phylum Bacteroidota; class Bacteroidia; order Bacteroidales; family WCHB1-69; genus UBA5266. The sequence goes on from DHTG01000045.1 coordinate 8,840, forward strand.
CTTCCGGCGAGGAAGCCATTGACATTATCGATAAAAATGCTATTGATATAGTCTTGCTTGACAACAAACTGCCCGGAATTGACGGCATTGAAGTCTTGGAATATATCAATAAAAAGCAATATGATTGTAACGTGATGATGATTACATCCTATGCTTCCCTCGATTTAGCCATAAAAGCCACAAACAACGGGGCTTACAATTTTGTGCCTAAACCATTCACCCCTCAGGAACTGAAAACATCCATCGAAGGTATAACCAAAAATCTATACCTCCGAAGAATGACAAAACAATTAAATACGGTTGGAAAACAAATACGTTTTCAGTTCCTATCGGTGCTTTCACATGAACTTAAATCGCCTATTAATGCTATCGAAGGCTATTTACGTATTATGGAAGAACGTCAGGTAGGAAATAACCTCGACGATTATGAAATGATGATACAACGTTCCTTGGAACGTATCAAAGGAATGCGTACCTTAATCATGGATATGCTCGACTTGACACGTTTGGAATCCGGTAAAAAAGCACGTGATGTTAAAAAACTAAATCTGGTGTCATTGTTGAAAATATCGAGAGATACCATGAGCCCGATGGCCATCCAAAAGAATGTAAAGATTTTTATCAATGCAGAGCCCAACGAAATTTATTATTTAGCCGATCAGCAAGAAATAGAAATAATATTCAACAACCTTGTATCAAATGCGGTAAAGTATAATAAAGATAATGGTGAGGTGAATTGTGTGATGAGAGAAGATGAACATTCCATCACTATATCCGTTTCCGATACCGGTATTGGTATGAGTGAAGAAGACATGTCGCGATTATTCCAGGAGTTTACTCGCATTAAAAACGAAAAAACAAAAGGCATCAGTGGTAGTGGTTTGGGTTTGTCTATTATGAAAAAAATAGTAGAAGATGTGTATAGTGGTACGGTTACAGTAAGCAGCAAAGAAGATGAAGGATCCACTTTTACTGTTGTATTGCCTAAAATCAATATTGTTGTTTAATATCTTCTACGTTTAAACACTTAAAGTAAAAAAAGCCGATGCTAAGCAATCGGCTTTTTTTTATGTAATCGGCTGTAATTTATACTTAAAAAAAAAGAGGTTCCGCAGAACCTCTTTTCACATTATTTATTGATTTTATTTTGTCCTGTCAATGTAGGTTGTATGCAATAATTTATGGGATGTATGTCCCAGTGGTTTTTCAAGAAATTCTTTATAAATCAACGCTATTTCCGGATTTTCGTGCGATTTACGTATGGGCATGCCGGCATCTTCTTGATAAATGGCTTTGTTCCGTTTCATACGAATTTCCATATTGGTAGGAATAGGTTGACCTCCACCGCCTAAGCATCCGCCCGGGCAAGCCATGATTTCGATGAAATGATAGTTTGCTTTTCCGGAATCGACTAATTCCATTACTTTTTTTGCATTCACCAATCCATGAGCAATGGCTGTATTTAAGATAGCACCTTCCAAGAATTTCCATTCGGGCAAAGTCCCTTCAATTTTGACAGAAGCTTCTTTCACACCCTCCATACCTCTTACCGGTGTGATGTTAAGTCCGTCGAATGGAACTTCTCTTCCTGTAACTAATTCGTAAGCAGTACGTAATGCTGCTTCCATTACACCTCCTGTAGCTCCGAATATAACGGCTGCACCGGTCGATTGTCCCATGATGCTGTCGTATTTTTCTTCTTTTAGGGATTCGAAATCTATTCCTGCTTGTTTAATCATGACGGCAAGTTCGCGGGTAGTTAACACATAGTCCACATCTTTGTAGCCGCTACTGCGCATTTCGGGACGGTCGGCTTCGAATTTCTTGGCTGTACAGGGCATGACGGAAACCGAAACGATATCGGCCGGGTCAATATTACGTTTTTGTGCATAATAGGTTTTTGCCAAGGCACCGAACATCTGTTGCGGTGATTTACAAGTGGATAAGTTGGGTAGTAATTGCGGAAATTGATGTTCGATAAATTTTATCCAACCGGGCGAACAAGAAGTCATCATGGGCAATGCTACGGAGCTGTCTTTATCAACGAGGGCTTTTTTCAAACGGGTTAATAATTCAGTGCCTTCTTCCATAATGGTTAAGTCGGCGGTGAAATCGGTGTCGAGTACGGAGTCAATGCCTAATTTTTTAATGGCAGCCACCATTTTACCGGTTACGATTTCGCCCGGATCATAGCCAAGGTCTTCACCTAACGCAATTCTAACAGCAGGGGCTGTTTGAAGGACTACGTGTTTCGAAGGATCGTAAATGGCATCCCATACCTGATCAATGTAATTCTTTTCGACCAAAGCCCCTACGGGACAACGGTTCACACATTGTCCGCAGTTGGTACATACTACATCAAACATGGATTTTTCCATAAAAGTGGAAATTTTCATGTGTTCGCCTTTATAGGCTACTCCCAATGCACTAACGGATTGAAGTTCTTCGCACGTTCTTACACAACGTTGACAACGAATACATTTGCTGTCGTCTTTGATAATAGCAGGGGAATAATGGTCGATGGTATAGTTATGGAAAGGTACCAAATCAATGAAGGTTTCGTTGGTGATTTTATATTCGGCGGCCAAATCTTGTAATTCACAGTTTCCGTTTTTATAACATTTCGTACATTCCGAATTATGTTCGGAAAGCAATAATTCAATGTTATGTTTGCGGGCTGTTCTTACTTTTAAGGAGTTAGTATGTATGACCATATTTTCGGAAACCGGCATGGCACAAGCAGCCGTCAAAGTTAAAGAACCCTCTACTTCGACCATACATATGCGGCAATTGCCGGCGATGCATAAATCGGGGTGATAACACAGGGTAGGAATGCGGACGTTTGCTTTTTTAGCAGCCTCTAAGATGGTAGTACCGGCTTCGACGCTAACATTTATATCATCTATTTTTAAATTTATCATTTCTTTCATTTTTAAATTACATTAAAATTTATTGATTTCATTTTTAGTAAATCATTTCTTCGGTAAAGTTTGAAACGATAGAAGAAAATGAATTGGCTACCGATTGCCCTAAGCCACATTTAGCCGTAAGCTTCATGGAAGCGGTTAATTTCAGCAAAGCATCGAGATAGTCGGGTGATTTTTGTCCACATTTAACAGCTCTGATACCTCTTATTAATTGTTGACAACCGACTCGGCAAGGAGTGCATTGACCGCAGGATTCTTCGGCGAAAAACTCCAAATAGTTAGTCAGTACGTTATACATGGAGCGAGAACTGTTGAACAGCATCATGGAACCTCCGGTAGGAATGCCTTCGAATCCGATAATGGTTTCGTTGAATTTTTTACGTGGAACGCAGAATCCCGATGCACCGCCTACTTGCACGGCTTTGGTGTCGCCATCGCCGTATTCGTCGACGAAATCGGAAAGCTTCATGCCTAATTCCAGTTCGTAAACACCAGGTTTGGGGGTATCGCCGGAAACGGAGAATACTTTAGAACCTCTCGAATCTTGTGTGCCTAATTTTTTGAATTCGGCTACTCCGAATTTTTGTATCATGGTTACATTGACAAATGTTTCCACATTGTTAATGACAGTAGGTTTGTTGCGAAACCCTTCGACGGTAGGATAGGGGGGTTTATTACGAGCCTCGCCTCTGTGTCCTTCCATGGATTCCATCAAAGCCGTTTCTTCGCCGCATACATAGGCACCGCTGCCTAATAATATATCTATGTGAAAATCATATCCTATTTTCTTGATTACTTCATGGAATGAATCCAATACTTTGCGTAATTCAGGGAGCATAAATTTATATTCACCTCTTAAATAAAGGTATCCTTTTTTTGCGTTAATACAGTATCCGCACATAGTCATACCGGCAAAGACTTTGGCTGGAACTTTTAAAAGGATATCTCTGTCTTTGAATGTACCGGGTTCACCTTCGTCGGCATTGCAAATAACATATTTTTCTTTTTCGGGCGAGAGGGAAGCAAACTTCCATTTTAAACCGGTAGGAAAACCGGCACCACCGCGTCCTTTTAAACCCGATTCAATGATGTCGTCGATGATATCTTGAGGGTCTTTTTTGATAACTTCTTCTAATACAACAAATTTTTCTTCGTTTGTTTTGCATACACCGCCGGGAAGCAAGTGTTCAACATCGGTTGTATGGCACAAACCGAAAATCATATCTGTCTTTTTTAAATTTTGTGAACTCATCTTGTTATGGTATTTGGTTATTTACGATATTCATTAATAATACGGATTACTTTTTCCGAAGTGAGGTTGGTGTAGGGTTGATCGTTGATTAACATCGAAGGTTCCTGATCGCTCCATCCTATGTCGTTTGTTTCTAACAAAGTAAACATATTGTCCGGAGTGGTTTCGCCTACTTTTATTTTCAACACATTCTCCAGCGTTTTGATAATCTCTTTCTTTCCCTTCATTTCGGCAATAATCGATTTGCAGACGCGAATGATGTTCTTTCCTCTGGGAACCGTATCTAAGAAAGAATAAAAGGAAGCCGTACCGTAGACTTGAGCTGCTGATATGTCAAGTTGCTTGGCGACTTCGTTCATGGCCTCTTCCGATAAATAACTGTTTTTTTCAACAATCGCTTGCAAAATGGGTATAAGTGCTTCGCGATTTCTGCCGAATTTTTTCGTTAAAATTTCTATATTTTCTTTCATTACTTATTATAATTTAAATTATTACACTTATTATTAGAGAAATATTGCGCTACAAACATATAAAAAAAATAAATATAAATATTTATTACTCAAAAAAAAATACATAAGTGCTTTGGTTTTAAATAATCTTATCATGGCAATTTTTTATGATGTGTTTTTCGATTTTATGGGGTGTGTTGAATTTTCCATGAAATATCTTTCGAAAACTATTTGAAAGATAGATGAGTGGATAAAAATTTCCGACTTCAAAATACACAGGTAAAAAAATACTCAAAAATACAATTTTTGAGCTATTTCTTGCTTATTTGGAAAAATTGTGTAGACAGTTTACTATTTGTTGTTGTTTCTATGCATACTCTTTATGCTAACACAAGGGAGTGTTGATTAAAAAAACGTATGTATTTACATACAAATACATACGTTTAATTTTTAGTCTTTAGTTTACTCTAATTCGACCGGCTATAAAAGAGCTACTTTTAAAGAAATTTTTGTGTTTAAGAGTTTGGAGATGGGGCAAATTTCTTTGGCTTTCGTCGCCGTTGCTTGAAATGCATCGAAATCAATACCATCGACTTTTCCATTCAGGATTAGTTCTATATGGGTAATGCTTCCGTCTTCAAACGTAAGTTTTGTTTCTGTCTCTAAATCAGTGGGTGTGAAACCGGCTTCTCCCAATAGGAAGGTGAGTTGCATGGTGAAACATCCGGCATGAGCCGCTGCAATCAGCTCTTCAGGATTGGTCCCTTGTTCATCTTGAAAACGTGTTTTAAACGAGTATGGTGTTTGATTCAATACCTTACTTTGTGTGTTGAGATATCCTTTGCCTTCAGGTCCGGAACCTTGCCAGTGGGCACTTGCTCTGCGTATGAATTTCATATTAATGGTAATTTTATGATTTATAATTTACGTCTATACATACATAACATCTCTTCCCGTATTTTGTTTGGTTAACACCATAAATGAGTGTTATTTTTATAGTGTAAAATGTAAGATGGTGTCTTTTAAATGAGGAAATGTTTTCAGTAAATCCTCTCTGTCGGCTATTTCAAATTCGGTAAATTCAAATCCGGGAGCTACCGAGCAACTTACCAAGGCATAATCTTTTTCTTTGGTAAGATGAGCGGCAAACCAGGTGTGAGCCGGGATGGTAATCTGTGGGGATTCATTGTTTTCAATGTTGTTTCCTAATACATAGTTTTGCAGTTTGCCATCGATAACAGCCAGTATTTCTATGCTTTCGCCTTGATGAAAAAACCAGGTTTCATCGGATTGAAGGCGATGAAAATGAGATTTTTGATCTTTTTCGAGCAGAAAATAAATAAGGGTTTCTGCACTTCGTAGGGTATTGTATCGGGTACGTACCTTATGTGTTGAACGATAAGTTTCCTTGTAATATCCTCCCTCGGGATGTGGAAGCAAGTGTAAGGCTTCAATGATTGTTTTTACATTCATAAATATCTTATTTTCTGTTGTTTATTGCCGTAGTTTTACGTAGTTAATGGAAACTGTTTTAGTTAAAATCCTAAGCATATTATGAAGCAAACTCAGGATACCTAAAAAGAAATGATTTTAACGGATGCAAATGTACATAAAATTGGCTAATTACACACAGACAGATAAAAATTTATCGCTAAATTTATAGAGGAAAAATAATAATTTTTTAAATCCATCCATCGAAAATATCCGGAAGGAAATGGTATGTTTATATAAAAAAGCTAACACAACACATCCCCTCCGATTTGTATTATTGTCGGATATATTGTATGTTATACCTCGAAATGAGAAAATATAGATTAGAGTTTAAGCATATTGATGGAATTTTCCTTATCGGTTTCCACCCCTTCGTAATAATAATCATCTAGTAAAACCGCTCCACCGGTCATGCTTCCGGCGGGTAGATAACTGAATGTCCACGAGGTATTGCCATCCTCAAAAGTAAACGTATAGCCACTTTTGTCAAAGACTCCGTTTTGTATGCTACCTAAACCCCAAGCGGTGATGGGCCAATTGACCAGAAGTGCGACCGGACTTTTTAAATCGAATTTTTTCTGGTAGTCAATACTGCTTGCGTCTAAGGTAGGTTCGTAGATTCCTCCTTCGGCAATAATCTTTTGAGTAACTTCGCTAAAACCTAATTCTATGTCATATACATTATGATTAACACGATCATATTTTACAACCAAAAAAGGTTTACCACTCACGGCAACGGCCCGTTCTCCGTTATAATTAAACCTATAATAGGTATTGGGTATCGCTCCTTGATAGAATGCATAGCCATAGTTCAAGTCTTTTTTACATCCGTAAAAGGTCGAAAATAACAGTATTATTACTACCGAGGCTTTGATGGAATAATTTACGTTCTTCATGATTTGTGATTTTTAAGGATTGATAAATGTTGAAATTAAATAGGAGGTTTAAGTGCTGAAAGATAGAAAAATAGAATTTAAATAATATGAATATGATGAATATAATTATATATGCAAATATATATATTATATAACTACATAATATATACACTGAAATATTTAAAAATATTTTTCAGGGTAAACAAGACGTATTCGGAGGAAGCTTTAGGAAGGTAAATTTATTTGTGAGCGAACGTATATAAGATCGACTCTGTAGTATCCATTTCCTGAATTCATTTTGCCATGAAAAGAAGCGTGATTTTTTTATACCTTTCCTCTAAAAATTTAAAATGAAATTTTTATACGTCTATGTGTAATTGGATAATTTCATGTACCTTTGCATAAAATAAGAAGAAATAATTATGATATTAAAAAAGAGGAAGAAACAGGGTGTTTGTTTGTTGATAGCTGTTGCTTTAACGCTAATTATGCTTTCATGTGCCAGTCGGTCGATGATGCCTAAAAAACGTTGGCATCGCTGTAATGACTGTCCGACATTTTCATTTATAATTGAAAAACAGAATACCTATGCCTGCGGTGAAACAAACAAAAGAGAATATTAAACACATATTATCATCTTATATTCCCGAAAAAGCACTCGATGCTATTGCCGATATCATCATAGCGCATCGTGTATCGGTGGAAATTACACGTACTCGAAAGCGAGTACACGGCACTTACCAACGTCCTACACTACAACAGACTCATCGCATTACGATTAATCATGAGTTGAATCCCTATTTATTTCTTATTACACTCCTACATGAGTTTGCGCATATGTATGCCTGGGTATATAAAAAGAGTTTGCAACACAACGACATATGGAAAAAGTATTTTGCGGAACTATTGCTGCAGTTTATCGACAAAGAGGTGTTTCCCGAAGATGTAAAAACTGCTTTGATGAAACACATTCCACGGATTAGTTCGAGTGATTTTTTGGATATCGTATTAACGAGGACATTATTAGCTTATAATAAACCCTGTGAAAAAGATCAGGATTTGGTTTTTTTGACCGATTTACCTCAAGACACACATTTTGTATATAACCGGAGCTTGTTTATCAAACAACAAAAACTAAGGAAATATTATCTATGTAAAGAGGTTAAAACAAATAGGATGTTTAAATATCATCCTTTGGCGAAAGTAAAACCCATGGTCGATTAGCCTATTGTTTATTTGCACGAAGTAGCTTCCGTTTGTACGTTGGATAAAAAGATAGGGTCTGTATATGATAAGGAGAAAATTTACGTTAGTAGTATTGTATAAAAAAACAAAGAAGATATGAGTAATAATTATTGTGTAATCATGGCCGGAGGAGTAGGAGCTCGTTTTTGGCCTTTGAGTCGGATTTCATATCCCAAACAGTTTATTGATTTTTTGGGAGTTGGCAAATCATTGTTACAAATGACCATTGCTCGTTTTGAGCAAATTTGTCCCAGAGAGAATATTTATATTGTTACCAACGAAATATATCATCCTTTGATTAAGGAACAGCTTCCGGGTTATAGCGACGAACAAATCATCCTTGAACCCATGCGTAGAAATACGGCACCTTGTATTGCGTATGCGAATTATCGTATCAAAAAAAGAAATCCCGATGCAAACATTGTTGTATCACCGTCGGATCATGTGATATTCAATGAGTCTGCTTTTATAGAGCACATTCAATCAGCATTGAAATGTGTGGAAAAAAATCCTTGGCTCTTAACCTTAGGCATACAACCTACCCGTCCCGATACGGGTTATGGCTATATACAATATGATGATAAAAACCGCTATGTGCCTGACCGCAGAATCTATAAAGTAAAAGTCTTTACCGAAAAGCCCGAATTGGAATTAGCCAAACAATTCATCGAGAGTGGCGATTTTTTGTGGAATGCCGGTATTTTTGCTTGGAAATTGAAAACGATAGAGCAAGCTTTCGAATTACACCTTCCCGATGTGCATGAATTATTTGCTCACATTGAAGACAAAATCGGTACGGAGCAAGAAGAAGAAGCCATCCATACCACTTATTCGCACTGCCGTTCCATTTCAATCGATTACGGGGTAATGGAAAAAGCCGACAATGTGAATGTGTTGTCGTCGGATTTCGGGTGGTCGGATTTAGGTACCTGGACCGCTTTGTTTGAACAACTGAAAAAAGATACGAACAACAATGCCATCGCTTCGCCTTCCGATGTGTTTGTGTATAATTCCAAGGATTGTATCATCAACACCCCTAAGAATAAAGTGGTAGTAGTTCAAGGATTAGACGATTACATCGTTTCGGAAAGTAACAATACACTTTTGATATGTAAAAAGAAAGACGAACAACAAATTCGTCAGTTTGTTACAGATATTCAAATGAAAAAAGGGGATGATTTTGTATAAATTTAAGCTCAACATTCATGGCTCAAGATAAAAAAATAATTCAGGAAATAACCGAAAACGAATATAAATACGGATTCTATACCGATATAGAAACGGAGTATTTCCCCAAAGGCATCAACGAAGAGATCGTACGTAGAATTTCCGCTTTCAAGAACGAACCTGCATGGTTGCTTGAATTTAGATTGAAAGCGTATCGGAAGTGGTTGACGATGAAAGAGCCAACCTGGGCGCATTTGTCTTATCCTCCTATCGATTATCAAGATATTATTTATTTTGCTGTTCCTAAAAAGAAAAAAGAGCTGCAGAGCATGGACGAGGTTGACCCTGAATTGGTGGATATGTTTAATCGCTTAGGGATTTCGCTCGAAGAGCAAAAGCGGCTCTCGGGAGTTGCCGTCGATGCCGTGGTTGATTCCATGTCGGTGAAGACAACCTTCCAGGAAACTTTGCAAAAGGAAGGCATTATATTTTGTTCGTTTGGTGATGCCGTACAAAATCATCCCGAATTGGTGAAACAATATTTAGGATCGGTGGTTCCCGGTGGTGATAATTATTTTTCGGCCTTGAATTCGGCGGTATTCAGCGATGGATCCTTTTGTTATATTCCCAAAGGGGTGAAGTGTCCGATTGAACTGTCGACCTATTTCCGCATCAACGCCATGAATACCGGCCAGTTTGAACGCACGCTGATAGTAGCCGAAGAGGATGCGTATGTGAGTTATATGGAAGGATGTACGGCTCCTCAACGTGACGAAAATCAATTGCATGCTGCCGTTGTCGAAATTGTAGCCATGAAAAATGCCGAAGTAAAATATTCGACTGTACAGAATTGGTTCCCGGGCGATAAAAACGGTAAAGGGGGTATTTATAATTTCGTTACCAAAAGAGGAATTTGCAAAGGCGATAACTCCAAAATATCATGGACACAGGTCGAAACAGGTTCAGCCGTCACGTGGAAATATCCCAGCTGTATTTTAAAAGGCGATCATTCGGTCAGTGAATTTTATTCGGTGGCAGTTACCAACAACTACCAACAGGCTGATACCGGTACGAAGATGATACATATTGGAAAAAATACCAAAAGCACGATTATATCCAAAGGGATTTCGGCCGGACACAGCCAAAACAGTTATCGTGGTTTGGTACGAATAGCCAAAGAAGCCGAAAAAGCCCGTAATTACTCCCAATGCGACTCTTTATTGTTAGGGGATAAATGCGGGGCACATACCTGGCCTTTCATTGAATGCAAAAATAAATCGGCTATTCTTGAACACGAAGCCTCTACTTCTAAAATTTCGGAAGATCAATTGTTTTATTGTCGCCAACGCGGTATTTCAACCGAAAGTGCCATCGGTTTGATAGTAAATGGTTATGCTAAAGATGTATTGAAACGTCTTCCGATGGAATTTGCTGTTGAAGCTCAAAAATTGCTCAACGTCAGTTTGGAAGGAAGTATAGGATAAAAGTAATATTTTCAAAATAAATAAATTATGCTTTCTCCTTCATTGCAAAAAGAGGGAGAAATTTCCTTTATTCTTTTGGATCGTATCCGTTTGCGAACGGTTTCTTGTAAAATATTACCTTTATTATAACCGTGAATAACCCTGATAATTTTAATATAAGCAGGGGCGCGTGCTATTTCCTTTTCAAGCTTTTCTTTGGCTTCATCGGCATATAATCCATGAATGTCAATCGTTAAGGTATCGTTTGTTTTTGCCATAGAATTAGTGATTATACATACAAGGCCATTTCTTTTTGGATAGTGGCGGCTTCATGGGCGGCTCTTTCGGCGAAGTTTCTATCTTTCGAAGCATAAATAATGCTGCGTGAAGCATTCACCAGCAGTCCGCAATCTTTGTTCATGCCATATTTCACTACGGTTTCCAAGCTTCCGCCTTGGGCACCAACACCCGGAATCAGTAAAAAGTGATGGGGGACTATCTTACGGATAACCTCAAGCATCTCGGCTTGGGTAGCACCAACCACATACATCATATTGCCATCGTTGCCCCACTTTTGGGAAGTCTCGAGCACGTGTTCAAACAAACGTTTTCCCCGGTAATTTAATAATTGAAAATCGGAAGCTCCTTTGTTAGAGGTTAAGGCCAACAAAACAACCCATTTGTTTTTAAAAGCGAGAAAAGGACTTACGCTGTCTTCACCCATATAAGGAGCCACGGTAACGGCATCGAAGTTGTAGCTGTCATCGCTGTGTCCGAAGAAAGAGAGGGCGTATTGGGTGGATGTATTGCCGATATCGCCCCGTTTGGCGTCGGCAATGAGAAAGACCTTTTCTTTTTTTGAATTAATATACCTTACGGTTTTTTCGAGGCTTTGCAGTCCTTTCCATCCTTGCGTTTCGTAAAAGGCCAAATTGGGCTTATATGCCACGGCATAGGGAAGGGTAGCATCGATAATGGCTTTGTTAAAGGCGAAAATCGGATCTTCCTCTGCTAAGAGATGAGAGGGTATTTTGCTTAAATCGCTGTCTAAGCCAACACATAAAAAACTTTTTTTCTGACAAATGGCGGCAATGAGTTCTTCTTTATTCATGAGTGATAGGGGTGCTTGAAAGTTTATGTTGATTCTCGTTTTTTTTTTTTCCAAATAGGGTCAAACTGTGATGACTGATACTGATTTTGTATTTATCCTCCAATGTTTTAATGAGCTGTTCCGGAATATCATAGTGAAATTCGATAATTTCTTCCGTGTTTTCTATAAATATATGATTGTGGGGATGCTGTGTATTACATTTTTCGTATAATGCTACCTTGTCTCCGAAATGGTGTTTTACAATGAGTTGAAAGGATTCGAGTAAATCTAAGGTTTTGTAGATGGTCGTTTTACTCACTGTATACTTTTTACTTCTAAGTCGTTGAAATAGTTTATCCGCATCGAAATGTCCTTCTATTTCGAAAATTTCTCTTAAAATATTAAATCTTTCAGAAGTTTTATTTAACTTTTTTTCTTCTAATATTTTATGAAAAACTTCACGATAGTCGTCGAAAGTGTAATTGTCGTTTAATTCCATGTCCATATATACATATTTAATACGAGCTGTCCTTATTTAATGATGATTTCATCGATGTCTACTAAAGGAACATTTTCTTTGATTCTAAGCAATAGTTCGGTGCGCAACATGCGTAATTCATTTTTTACGATGGGGGAATCGATGATGATGGTAAGGATTTTATTTTTCAGGGTAATTTTTTTTGTATGTTTATGTATCATATTCCCGACTAAGGTTTTCCACGAATAGATAATCTTTTGTTCGATGTATTTTTCTTTCAAGTGATATTTTTCCAACATTTGTTGGAAAGCTTCTTGCACAAACCATTCTGTTTTTCCTCTGCTATACATCGTTTATTCTTGTTTGGCTGCTTTGATTTTTTCTAACAGTTGCGGATGGTCTTTACCTAACTCTTTGGCTTTATTCCAATACAACAATGCTTGATTGCTTTCCCCTAATTTCATAAGGATATCGCCGTAATGTTCGAGTATATCAGGGTCCGTGTCGCCGCCGTGTTTGATGGCTTTTCCCATCCATTCTTTGGCTTTTTCCACTTCGCCTTTTTTATATAAAATCCAAGCATAGGTATCTTCGTAGACGGCTTCGTTGGGACTAAGCTTATTGGCTCTTTCCGACAAGGTGAGTGCATAGTCCAAACGTTCGCCGCGTTGACTTAGATAATAGCTGTAGTTGTTGAGTACAATCGGATTATTTGCATTTTGAAGGATGTATTTCTCGAAATATTCATCGGATTTTTTATAATCTTGAAGCGTATAATAGGCTTCGGCCAGATGATAATAAAACTGAAGTGCCATATTTATATTATCCACAACATATTTTTTCCCTTCATTTAAACTTTGTACGGCTGTTTCCCATTCTTCTTTATAAGTAGCCATCATGCCATGTATTAGGTAGGGGAGTGCTTGATTTGGAAAAAGTTCCATAGCCGTTTTGCTTTCCGTATAGGCTTTATCCCATTGGTTGATATCGACCAATATGGAAAGATATTGCTCCCAGACTACATATTTTGATTGATCAAAGGACAATACTTTTTCAAAAGCGGCAGCGGCTTCTTCCAAGCGATTATCCTGTGAAAGAAAATCTCCATAGACCGACCAGGTCATGGCTTCTTGCGGATGGGTTTTGGTCAAAGTATCCAACAAGATAAAAGCTTCTTTTTTATATTCTGGATTTTTGTTGACCAAGGGGAAATAGCGCATGATTATTTTCACCTTTTCGTCGAGTTTCAAGGACGGGGCGGCAAATACCTGTTTTAATTCTTCGAAGGCTTCTTCGTTCTTTTTATTCGACAAGTAGTAATTGTACAATATAATGTGAATTTCAGGATTAGTGGGGTCGATGGTTTTGGCTTTTTCGATATAAGGAATGGCCTTGTCGGACATGTTATTCGTATTATACAAATCGGCAATCTGCAAGTAGTTCTTGGCTTCCTTGGGATAAGCTTCGATGAGTTTTTCGAGTTCTTTCACGGCACGGTCTATGTCTTTTAAATGTAACCATATGTTTTGTTTGGCGTAAATGATATCTTCGTTGATACCGGTAAGAATTTCAATTTTATCGTAAATTTTTACCGCTTCTTTCAGTTTGTTTTGATAGATCAAGGAAAGGGCGTAATTGTATAGATATTCTATGTTTTCGGGATGTTTTTCGCTGATGGTTTTCCATAGTTTTTCCGATTCGGTATAATTTTCTGTCATATTATAGATGTCGCCCAACATGATTTTATACCATATATTGGTGTCGTTGAGTTGTATGGCAGTTTGCACATGCACAATGGCATCTTGCAATTGATGTTTGGCAATGAGAATGTTGGCATATTCAAAATGCGCGGCGTCGTGGGTAGGTTCTGTTCGTAAAACTTCCTGTAATAATTGTTCGGCTACACCATAATTGCCTAATAAACGCTCTTTTACAGCTTCAATGAATTGGGCTGTGTTTTTATATTGTTCTTTTTGACTTAAAACGACAACTTCGCTTTTTTGTTTATTCTTTTTCTCTTTTCTCTTTTCTTTTTGTGCCGATACGTTCCAACACGTACATAGAAAACAGCCTATCAAAAGGGTGCTAATTATTTTCATTTTCGTTCAGCGTATTTATTGTTTACCGGTATGACCAAAACCACCTTCGCCACGTTGCGATTGAGATAGATTGTCGGTATTGATCCAGACCGCTTTTTCATGTTTGGCTATTACCATTTGAGCAATCCTATCACCGTTGTTGACACAAAAATCTTCTTGAGAAAGGTTAATGAGTATAACTTTCACTTCGCCCCTATAATCGGCGTCGATAGTTCCGGGAGTATTCAATACGGTAATGCCGTATTTGGCGGCTAAACCGCTGCGAGGACGTATTTGTGCTTCATAACCCGGCGGTATTTCCAAATATAAACCTGTAGGAATGATAGCCCTTGCCAAGGGTTTTATCGTTACAGCTTCTTCGACAAAGGCTTTGATGTCCATGCCGGCCGAAGATGGGGTTTCATAGGCGGGTAGACTGTGAGGAGAGGTGTTTATAACTTTTATGTCCATGTGTTAAAAAATTAAAATCTTGAATTCGGTTCTAAATTAACGAAACGCCCTTTATATTATTATAATTTATCCGTTAAGATTATGTTTTTGTATGCGACTTTATGGTCTAATCATAAGAGGATATTTTCAGAAAAAGCCTATAGCTATTGTTTCCGATAGTAAAAAATGGCTACTTTTGCCATTCTTGTTAAAAGGATAAATTATTTCGAATGACGCATCTGAAAAGTCCGCTTGCCTTGGAGTTTGATAATATTGGAAAATTGTTGTGGCAATATTCCATACCATCCATTATAGCAATGGTTGCCACCTCATTATACAATATCATCGATAGTATATTTATAGGACAAGGCGTAGGAGCGATGGCCATATCCGGTTTAGCCATTACCTTTCCTTTTATGAATTTAGCGGCAGCTTTCGGATCCTTGATAGGGGTAGGGGGTGCGGCCATCATGTCGGTGCGTTTGGGAGCCAAAGATTATCGCAGCGCCGAAGAGATTTTAGGAAACCTGGTCTTGTTAAACGGTATAACGGGACTCTTATTTACCTTTCTCGGATTGGTGTTTTTAGATCCTATTTTGGTGTTTTTTGGAGCCAGCGATGTTACCCTTCCCTATGCGCGTTCTTTTATGAAGATTTTGCTCTATGGAAATATTATTACGCATTTATACTTCGGATTAAACGGATTGATACGATCGTCGGGCTATCCGAAGAAAGCCATGTACAATGTGTTGATATCGGTGTTGGTGAATTGTATATTAGCTCCTTTGTTTATCTTTGGACTGGATATGGGCATAGCCGGAGCTGCCTGGGCTACCTTAATTGCTCAAGCCACAGCCTTTGTATTTGAATTAGCACATTTTTTCAATCAATCGAGTTATATTCGTTTTAAAACCGATACATTCGTTTTAAAGAAAAACCTGGTCTTTGATATCATTTCTATTGGGGTAGCTCCCTTTTTATTAAATGCGTGTGCTTCGTTGATTGTCATTGTGCTAAATCGTAAGCTACTCTTTTATGGAGGAGATTTGTCGGTGGGAGCATTTGGCATCATAAATCGCATAGGGACGTTTTTTGTCATGATTGTACTCGGATTAACTCAAGGAATGCAACCCATTGTCGGATATAATTACGGAGCTAAAAAATATAAAAGAGCACTTAAAGCGTTTAAATATACCGTGTTTTGTGCCGTATGTATTACGAGCAGCGGTTTTTTGTTGGGAGAAATTATCCCTAAACAAATGGTTGCTATGTTTACAACCGATGCGAAATTGATAGCTATCTCTAAGGAAGGCTTGCAAATAATGATGTTGATGTTTCCTTTTGTAGGTTTTCAAATGGTGGTTAGTCAATTTTTTCAATCCATAGGGAAAGCCAAACAAGCGGTGTTCCTATCTTTGTCGCGGCAGATGTTATTCCTCTTACCGTTTTTGTTTATTTTACCCTACTTTGGAGGAACCAAAGGAGTATGGTTTAGCATGCCGGCATCAGATTTTCTCGCTACCATTGTGGCTGTTGTATTGTTTGGAAAACACTATTTAACGTATAGACATAAAAGCAAATAAAATACTATCCAACACCAAATACACTCCAAGCAATCGTATTTCTCTGTCGTTGATACAGATAATTCAGCGGGTGAAAGTTCCCAAAAACAATTACGAATTACGAAGAAGTCGCTAGTCTTGGGTCCCAAGTCGTAAGTCAACGCACTGAAAAACAGATAACAGACAACTGAGAACTAAAAAAAGTGCCGTGTGCCGAGA
>DHTG01000051.1 GCA_002411545.1 Bacteroidales bacterium UBA5266
ATTCTGTTATGAACGAAAATTTCACCCTTATTATGTTTTATCGGCATACTTTTATTCTATACACATTAATGGCACTCATAAAGGAATATACAAAAAATGATACCTTTACTAAAAAAAAACGTTGTATCAAAAAATGATACAACGTTCAGCATTTATAAAATAAAAAATTATTCTTTAACACCCTCATTTTTTGTATCGGTATCTTCTATATCTGCCGATTTAGATTCGACACTTTCTTTAACTTCAGCCTCATTTTTTGTGGCTTCTGTTGTGTCATTAGTTTCTGTTAGTGGACTTTCTGTTTTTTCAACTTTTTTACCTCTACCTCTACGGGTTGTTTTTGCTTTTGCCTTTTTAGCTCCACTATCTTGAGAATAATTTTCATTATAATCCACTAATTCAATGATACACATTTCTGCACCATCTCCACTACGAAATCCTGTTCTAAGGATACGAGTATAGCCACCGGGACGATCGGCAATTTTTTGAGAAATATCTCTAAATAACTCGGTTACTGTATTTTTATCTTGTAAATAACTAAAAACCATACGACGTGAATGAGTCGTGTCGTTTTTAGCTTTGGTCAATAGAGGTTCTACATATTTTTTCAAAGCTTTAGCTTTTGCAACCGTTGTGGTTATTCTTTTATGTTTTAGCAAGGATGTTGCCATATTCGACAACATAGCATGACGATGTGCAGACTTTCTGCTTAAATGATTTACTTTTCTTCCGTGTCTCATATCTCTACCTATTAATCTTTTTCTAAATCTAGTTTATATTTTGCTACGTTCATCCCAAATTCTAATCCTCTTGATTTCACTAATTCTTCCAATTCGGTTAAAGATTTTCTTCCAAAATTTCTCAATTTCAGCAAATCGTTTTTATGTACTGCAACCAAATCGCCTAAGGTTTCTATATCGGCCGACTTCAAGCAATTCAAAGCTCTGACAGAAAGATCCATATCAATTAATTTTTGTTTTAGAAGTTGTCTTATGCGTAAGGACGTTTCGTCGAATTCTTCGCTTAACGAAATTTCATCAACATTCATTGTAATTCTTTCTTCTGAGAATAGGATAAAATGATGAATTAATACTTTAGCGGCTTTTTTTAATGCTTCTTTGGGGTGAACAGAGCCATCGGTTGTAATTTCGAAGACGAGTTTTTCGAAATCAGTTTTTTGTTCTACACGATAATTTTCCACTCTATACATTACATTTTTAAGCGGTGTATGGACAGAATCTAAGGCAATAACACCAATTTCATCGTGTAATCTTCTGTTTTCTTCTACAGGAACATAACCACGACCTTTATCAATGGTTATTTCCATTTCCAATTTCACTCCAGGTTCCATGGAACATATGTGAAGGCCTTCGTTTAAGACTTGAAAACTACTTAAATACTTATTCATATCGCCGGCCTTGAATTCATCTTGAGCAACAATAGTAAACCTTACCTTTTCATTGGTCTGATCTTCTATCTTACTTTTCAAGCGAACTTGTTTCATATTTAAAACTATATCGGTAACATCTTCAAGCACGCCCGGGATTGTTGAAAACTCATGCAAAACGCCTTCAATTTTCATGGAAGTTATGGCAAAGCCTTCTAATGAAGATAAAAGCACACGTCGAAGGGCATTTCCTATTGTAACTCCATAACCGGGTTCCAATGGTCGAAATTCAAAGACTCCAAATGAATCTGTTGATTCTAACATTATTACTTTATCCGGTTTTTGAAAAGGTATTGTAACCATTTTAATATTATTTTTATTTATTATAATTAACTTAACTACTATTTAGAATATAATTCTACAATTAACTGTTCTTGAATATTCTCAGGTATCATTTCTCGTTCAGGAACCATCATCATCTTACCCAACATGCTGTTGCTGTCCCATTCCAGCCAAGGGAATCTGCTTGCATTATGACGACTTAAAGATTCGACAATAGCTTCCATAGCTTTGGAACGTTCTCTAACACCAACGATATCACCTACTTTTAAAGTATAAGAAGGAACATTAACCACATGACCGTTAACGACAATGTGTTTGTGGGACACCAATTGTCGAGCCGCCGATCGTGTAGGGGCAATTCCTAAACGATAAACTACGTTATCTAATCTTGATTCGATTAATTGTAATAATATTTCACCTGTGATTCCTTTTTTTGATGAAGCACGATGATAAATATTTTTAAATTGTTTTTCTAAGATACCATAGGTATATTTTGCTTTTTGTTTTTCTTGTAATTGAAGTCCATATTCAGAAACTTTTCCGGCACCTCTTTTTTTATTGATACCATGTTGACCCGGAGGATAATTTTTCTTTTCTAAATATTTATCCGGACCATATATAGGCTCTTTAAATTTTCTTGCTATTTTCGATTTTGGACCAATATATCTTGCCATATTATTTTACGCTTTTAAATTAATGATTAAACTCTTCTTCTTTTCGGAGGTCTACAACCATTGTGAGGCAATGGAGTAACATCGATTATTTCGGTTACTTCAATACCTGCAGCATTGATGGTTCTTATTGCTGATTCTCTACCGCCTCCGGGTCCTTTAACAAATACTTTTACTTTTCTTAAGCCCAAGTCATATGCCACTTTCGAAGCGTCTTGAGCAGCCATTTGAGCTGCATAAGGGGTGTTTTTCTTTGACCCTCTAAAGCCCATTTTCCCAGCAGAAGACCATGATATGGCCTGACCATAATTATTTGTCAAAGTAACAATAACATTATTAAATGATGCTTGAATAAATGCTTTTCCAAGTGCATCTACTTTTACGACTCTTTTTCTCGTAACTTTTGTTGATTTTGCCATAAACCAAATATTATTCTCTTAACGTTTATTATCTTAATTATTTCGTTGCTTTTTTCTTATTGGCAACAACTTTCTTTCTTCCCTTTCGTGTGCGAGCATTGTTTTTTGTTGATTGTCCTCTGACAGGTAATCCGATACGATGTCTTATGCCTCGATAGCAGCCGATGTCCATCAAACGTTTGATGTTCATTTGTACTTCCGAACGCAATGCTCCTTCGATTTTTATTTCACCAATAATGGTACGAATAGCATTTAAATCGTTATCATCCCAATCCTGCACTTTTTTATCCCACGACACATTAGCTTGTGTTAATATTTTTTGTGCAGTTGTTCTACCAATACCGTAGATGTAAGTTAATCCGATTTCTCCTCTTTTATTTTTTGGTAAATCTATACCAGCAATTCTTGCCATATACTTTTATTTTGTTATCTATCTAAAATTTTATTTTATCCTTGTCTTTGTTTGAATTTAGGATTTTTTTTGTTAATTACATAAACAACTCCCTTACGGCGAACTATTTTACAACCGTCTGATCTTTTCTTTACTGATGTTCTGACTTTCATGTTTATTTTTTATTAATTTTTATACCTAAATATAATTCTTGCTTTGGATAGGTCATAAATAGACATTTCCATTTTTACCTTATCGCCAGGTAATATTTTAATATAGTGCATTCTCATCTTTCCGGAAATATGTGCAATAACCTTGTGCCCATTTTCCAATTCAACGCGAAACATAGCATTGCCTAATGATTCTATTACTATACCGTCTTGTTCTATAGATGACTGTTTTGCCATTAATTATTTTTATTTTTTAATACTTCTTCTATATACTCATAGGTTGATAATACTTCGCTTCCATTTTCTCTAATAGCCACCATATGTTCATAATGTGCTGAAGGTTTACCATCGGCTGTACGGGTTGTCCAACCATCACGGTCAATACGTATATTTCTTACCCCTAAGTTTATCATAGGCTCTATACAAAAAACCATGCCTTTTTTCAATTTTGGACCGTTATTCTTATGTCCGTAATTAGGAATATCGGGTTTTTCGTGTAAATTTTTCCCTACTCCATGTCCGATTAATTCTCTTACTACTGAATAGCCAAAACTTTCCACATAACTTTGAATAGCATGACTTATGTCGCCTACCCTATTTCCTTCCCGAGCATGTTCTATCCCCAAATATAAGGATTGTTTGGTACGTATGCATAAATTATGAATTTCTTCAGTTACAGGAGCTACCTCAAAAGTATATGCATAATCTGCATGGTAACCATTTTTCTTAGCTCCACAATCAACAGCGACTATATCACCTTGTTGTAATTCATAATTATTAGGTATCCCATGTACGATAATATCGTTTACCGATATGCATAAGGTTGCTGGGAATCCGTTGTATCCTTTAAACGATGGTATAGCTCCATTGTCTCTAATAAACTCTTCGGCTATACTATCCAACACTTTACACATAACTCCGGGTTGAATCAGCTTTGCTACCTCAGCCAAGGTTTTACCAACTATCAAAGAACTTTGTTTTATTATATCAATTTCTTTTTCCGTTTTATAATGTATCATTATATCAAGCTTTCACTTCGTTAAATAGGAAGTGTACTACGTCCTTTAATTCTTCCCGATTTTGTCAAGCCATCATAATGTCGCATCAACAAATGGCTTTCGATTTGTTGAAGTGTATCCAAAACAACGCCTACCATAATTAACAAGGATGTACCTCCAAAGAATTGTGCAAATTGAGAGTTGATTCCGAACAATTTGGCAAAAGCCGGCATAATAGCAATGAATGCTAAAAAGATGGATCCCGGTAATGTTACTTTTGAAATTACGTTATCAATAAACTCTACTGTTTTTTTCCCTGGTTTAATCCCCGGTATAAAACCTCCATTTTTCTTCATATCATCGGCAATTTGATTTGGATTAAATGTGATTGCCGTATAAAAATACGTGAATAGTATGATTAAAATAGCGAAGACAAAATTATACCAAAAGCCGGTACTATTTGTCAATGCTGCAGCAAGGGCTCCCATCGATTCGTTGTTAGAAGCAAATCCCATCAGGGTTAAGGGTAAAAACATAATCGCTTGGGCGAAAATGATAGGCATAACACCGGCTGCATTTACTTTAATGGGTAAATATTGTCTTTGTCCTCCGTATTGTTTATTTCCAACTATCCTTTTAGCATACTGTACGGGTACTTTACGAGTCCCTTGTACCAATAATATGGAAATTAAAATAACTCCCATTAAAAGTAAAACTTCTATTAAAAAGGTAATCAAGCCCCCATTACCACTTTCAGCCACCTTCGAGACAAATTCAGCTGATAATGCAAAGGGTAAACGTGCAATAATACCGACCATAATTAATAATGAAATACCATTGCCAATACCTTTATCAGTAATTCTTTCTCCTAACCACATAATAAATAATGTACTTGAAACAAGAACAATAAGTGATACAAAGGTAAACGACCAAGGTAAAGTCCCACTCACAATAGGATCACCGGTAAGGGTATGAAATACGCCCGATGATGTACCGACTTGGGCTACCAAGTTGGATAAATAAGCTGGAGCTTGTAAGGCAGTAACTGCTATGGTTAAAAAACGAGTAAGTTGAGTGATTTTTTTTCGACCACTCTCTCCTTCTTTTTGAAGACGTTGAAAATAAGGCACAACTAAAGTCATCAATTGAATCACAATAGAAGCCGAAATATAAGGCATAATTCCTAATGCAAATATCGAGGCATTCGCAAACGCTCCTCCTGAAAACATATCCAATAAACCTAGGAGTCCTTCTCTGGAACTCGAAGTAAAAGAGGTTTGTGAGAGAGCCTGTACATCTACACCCGGTAATGCTATATAAGATCCAACTCTATATATCAATATAATACCTAAAGTATAGAGGATTCGATTTCGTAATTCTTCTATATGATAAATGTTTTTAATTGTGGCTATAAATTTCTTCATATTATAATGTTATTGCAGTTCCACCTTTTGCTTCAATTTCTTTTTTTGCTTTATCTGAAAAAGCATGCGCTTTAACTTCTAATTTAGCGTTTAATGTTCCATTGGCTAGAATTTTAACCAAATCGTTTTTGGATGCCAATCCGTTTGCACGTAAAACATCCATATCAATGGTAGTAATTCCTTTTTTATCGTATAAATATTGTAAGGTTGACAAATTAATGGCACTATATTCAACACGGTTAATATTTTTAAACCCGAATTTAGGCACACGACGATATAAAGGCATTTGACCACCTTCAAACCCGGCTTTTCTTGAATAACCTGAACGGGATTGAGCTCCTTTATGACCTTTGGTTGATGTGCCACCTTTACCCGAACCTTCACCTCTACCTATACGTTTTGACTTTTTAGTAGAACCATCTACCGGTTTTAAATTATGTAAATCCATATTCTTAAATCCTAATCTTTAAGCGTTATTTTCTAAATTTCTTCAACTTTTAATAAATGTTTAACCGTATCAATCATACCTAAAATTTGAGGAGTAGCCTCAACTTCAATAGGGCGGTTAAGTTTTTTGATTCCTAATGCAACAATTGTTCTTTTTTGCACTACAGGTCGATCAATCTGACTTCTGATTTGTGTTATTCTTAATTTTTTCATTTATTCCAATATTATCCGTTAAACACTCTTGTTAATTCTATACCTCTTAATTGTGCAACGGTATAAGGATCTTTCATTTTTGATAAAGCATCAATAGTAGCTTTAACAACACTATGAGGATTGGAAGAGCCTTTTGATTTAGCCAACACATTTTTCACACCCACACTTTCCAAAACAGCACGCATAGCACCACCGGCAATAACACCGGTACCGGGAGTAGCTGGTTTTATCAAAACCAATGCACCGCTATATTTACCTTCTTGAGCGTGAGGTACGGTATCTTTTATAATAGGAACTTTTATTAAATGTTTTTTTGCATCTTCAATCCCTTTTTGAATAGCAACATTTACTTCTTTGGCTTTTCCTAAACCATAACCTACAATACCGTTTTCGTTACCTATAACTACGATAGCAGAAAAACTAAAAGTCCTCCCTCCTTTCGTTACTTTAGTTACACGCTGTACACTAACCAGCTTGTCTTTAAATTCTATTTCGCTCGTTTTTACTCTTTTAATTGTTGACATATTTTTCATTTAGAATATTAAACCTTCTTCTCTTACTGCTTCAGCTAAAGATTTGACTCTACCGTGATATAAGTATCCGTTTCTATCAAATACAACTGTAGTTATCCCTGCTTCCTTAGCTTTTGATGCTAAATCTTTACCCACCAATTTTGCTTTTTCAATTTTAGTGATTTCTTGGTTTTCGATAGCATCAAGCATTGATGATGCAGAAACAAGCGTTGTTCCCGTTTTATCATTAATAATTTGCGCATATATTTGCTTATTACTTCGAAAAACAGTTAATCTCGGACATTGTTCTGTACCTATAATGGTTTTTCTGATTCTATTTTTTATCCGAAGTCTTCTAAAACTTTTTCGATTTTTCGTTCCCATTCTGCTTCGATTTTTATATATTATAATCTTAATTATTTTTCTGCCGATTTTCCGGCTTTTCTTCTAACATCTTCACCTTTAAAACGTATACCTTTACCTTTATATGGTTCTGGTTTACGATAAGAACGTATTTTTGCAGCTACCTGACCTAACAATTGTTTATCACATGATGTTAATTGTATAACAGGATTTTTCCCCTTTTCAGTAATAGTCTCAACTTTGATTTCTTCAGGTAATTGAAAAATTATATTGTGCGAGTAACCCAAAGATAAAGTTAATACTTGGTTAGTTGCTTGAGCTTTGTAACCGGTACCTACTAACTCTTGTATAGTAGTAAAACCTTCCGAGACACCTTTCACCATATTAGCTACTAAAGATCTGTAAAGGCCATGCAAAGCTTTATGGCGCTTTTGTTCGGTTTGACGTCTAACATGCAATATATCATTTTCCCATTCCAAGGTTATGCTTGGGTCCATTATTTGTTTTAATTCACCACGTGGACCTTTAATGGTTACTTCATGGCTTTTATCGTCGACATGTATGGATACTCCACTGGGTATTGTTATCGGTAAATTTCCAATTCTTGACATTATTTTTTCCTCCTGTTTTAACTAATGTAACAAATAACCTCACCACCAACTTGCAAAGCACGTGCTTCTTTATCGGACAACAATCCTCGGGATGTTGAAATAATAGCTATTCCCATTCCATTTAATACACGAGGAAGTTCATTGGCTTTAACATATTTTCTCAGTCCGGGTTTACTTATTCGTTGCAATTCACTAATAGCACTTTGTTTTGATATGGGATGATATTTTAATGCGATTTTTATGGTATTTATTTTTTGATCATCTTCGAATTTATAATTCAATATATACCCTTTATCAAAAAGAATTTTTGTTATTTCTTTTTTTATTTTAGATGATGGTATTTCAACCACTTTATGTTTTGCCATCACGGCATTTCTGATTCTTGTTAAATAATCTGCTATCGGATCCGTATTCATATATATATCCTTATTAATGTATTACCAACTTGCTTTTTTAACACCGGGTATTAAACCTTTGGATGCCATTTCTCTAAAATTAATTCTTGAAATACCGAAAGTTCTCATATAACCTTTGGGTCTTCCGGTTAATTTACAACGATTATGTAAACGAATAGGGTTTGAATTAGGAGGTAATTTTTGCAAGCCTATTTGTGCAGCTTTTACAGCTTCATAATCGTCGCTTGTGCGAATAATCTCCTTATAAGCCTCTCGTCTAGCTTTATATTTAGCAATTAATTTTGCTCTCTTAACTTCTTTCGCTTTGA
The DNA here is from genome assembly GCA_002411545.1 of Bacteroidales bacterium UBA5266. GTDB lineage: Bacteria > Bacteroidota > Bacteroidia > Bacteroidales > WCHB1-69 > UBA5266. The sequence continues at coordinate 8,673 of DHTG01000051.1, forward strand.
TTGATTCCTTTGCCATATTATTTTTTTTGATTTTTAAATGGTAATCCAAATTCCTTTAAAAGGAGTAAACACTCTTGATCGTTACGTGCAGTAGTAACTATGGTAATATCCATACCATTTATTTTATTAACTTTATCTATATCGATTTCAGGAAATATGATTTGTTCACTAATACCTAAAGAATAATTTCCTCTTCCGTCAAAACTTTTATCATCAATTCCTCTAAAATCACGTATGCGTGGTATAGAAACAGAAATCAAACGATCTAAGAACTCATACATTCTGTCTCCGCGTAGAGTTACTCGCACACCAATGGGATTTCCTTTTCTCAATTTAAAGTTAGAAATATCCTTTTTCGACTTGGTAGCTACGGCTTTTTGACCGGTTATTGTGGTCATTTCCTGAATGCCTATATCTATTAATTTTTTATCAGCGGTAGCTGCTCCTATTCCTTGATTTAAACAAATTTTGGTGATTCTAGGAACACGCATTACCGATTTACATCCCAATTGTTTTTGTAAAGCAGGGACAATTTCTTTAAAATATTTTTCTCTTAATCTTGGTACGTAACTCATTACTTAATTTCCTCCCCTGATTTTTTTGAATATCTCACTGATTTATTATTTTCATTGCTTCTGCGACCTATACGTGTTGCTACACCTTTAGTATCCACAAGCATTAAATTAGATATGTGCACAGAAGCTTCTTTTTTGATGATTCCACCTTGAGGATTCTTAGCATTTGGTTTAGTATGTTTAGATACCATATTAACACCTTCTACAAAAGCTCTATACTTGCTTATTTCCACTTTCAAGACTTTACCGGTACGACCTTTGTCATCGCCCGACAAGACTTTTACCATATCTCCTTTTTTAATATGTATTTTCATTCTTAGTGTTTTTTACCTATAAAATTATAAAACTTCGGGGGCTAACGAAACAATTTTCATGTATTGTTTTTCTCTTAATTCGCGAGCAACCGGACCAAAAATACGTGTACCACGTAATTCTTCCGTAGCCGTCAACAATACAACGGCATTATCATCAAAACGAATATAAGATCCGTCATTTCTACGTACTTCCTTCTTTGTTCTTACAATAACCGCTTTAGTAACGGTACCTTTTTTAATACCTCCCGATGGAACAGCATCTTTAACCGTTACGATTATTTTATCTCCTATGCGGGCATATCGACGTTTAGTACCCCCTAAAACGCGAATACATAATACTTCTTTCGCTCCGCTATTATCTGCTACCGATAGTCTTGATTCTTGCTGTATCATATTATTTTGCTCTTTCTATAATTTCTACTAATCTCCAGCATTTATTTTTACTTAATGGTCTGGTTTCCATTATTCGAACTTTATCACCCATGTGACAATCTTGTTTTTCGTCGTGAGCCATAAAACGGGAAGATTTTTTTAGAAATTTACCATATTTTGGATGTTTAAATTTCCGTTCAACTTCCACAACAATTGACTTTGTCATTTTATTGCTTACTACAATACCTTCTCTTATTTTTCTAAAATTTCTTTCCATCTTCAATTATTTTTGAGATTTCATTTCTGCAAGTTCACGACTACGAATTTCAGTTTTTAATCGTGCAATTGTTTTTCGATATTCTTTTATTCTATTCGGATTTTCAATAGGGGAAACCGCGTGATGCAATGTTAATTTTTGCAATTGGATTTCTTCATTTTCCAATCTTTCATATAATTCTTTGGTAGAAAGTTCCGTTATTACTGCCTGTTTCATATCTTATTAAATTTCTTCTGAGTAATCTCTTCTTACAACAAATTGAGTTAAAATAGGTAATTTTTGTGCGCCTAAGCGCATAGCTTCTTTGGCTATTTCTAAAGGAACGCCATCCGACTCAAACAATATTCTTCCCGGTGATACTCTAGCTACAAAATATTCCGGTGAACCTTTACCTTTACCCATACGCACTTCAGCCGGTTTTTTAGTAACAGGTTTATCAGGAAATATGCGAATCCATAATTGCCCTTCACGTTTCATATAACGTGTAATAGCTTGACGTGCTGCTTCTATCTGGCGTCCTGTCATCCAACATTCATCGAGTGCTTTGATAGCAAACGAACCGAAAGTAATTTCGGCACCTCGTTTGGTATTTCCTTTCATTTTGCCTTTCTGCAGCCTTCTATATTTCGTCTTTTTCGGTTGTAACATTTCTAATTATATTTATAATTTCAAACTTTTATTGATTTGATTTTCTCCTTCTTTGTCCACTATAATCTCCTCCTCTACCCATACGTCTTGCAGGAGCTGATTTTTCTTTCGTATCAACAGTCGACTGGAACAAATCTTTTTTACCATATATTAGTCCTCTACAAATCCATACTTTCACGCCTAATCGACCATAAGTAGTATGAGCTTCGGCATGACTATAATCAATATCTGCTCGCAAGGTATGCAAAGGAGTCGATCCTTCTTTGAAATGTTCAGTTCTTGCCATTTCAGCACCGGCAATACGACCTGAAATAGTAACTTTAATTCCTTCTGCACCTGCTCGCATACTGGAAGCTATTGCAGTTTTTACGGCTCTGCGATAAAACATACGGCCTTCAATTTGCTTGGCAATGGTCTGAGCTATCAATACGGCATCTAATTCCGGTCGTTTTATTTCAGAAATATTTATTTGAACTTCTTTCCCGGTAATTTTCTTTAATTCTTCCTTTAACTTGTCAACTTCTTGACCTGCTTTACCAATAATCAATCCCGGTCGTGCGGTATGAATGGTAACCGTTACTAATTTTAATGTACGTTCAATATATATTTTTGATATACTAGCTTTTTGCAAACGTGCATTAATATATTTTCTTATTTTATCATCTTCTACCAGTTTGGTTTCAAATTTTTTACCACCATACCAGTTGGATTCCCATCCTCTGACGATTCCTAATCGTAGTCCTATCGGATTAACTTTTTGTCCCATCTACTCTTCTATTGATTGATTTGTGATTTCGATTTTGCTATCTACGGTGATTGTAATATGATTTGATCGTTTTCTGATTCTGTATCCACGACCTTGCGGAGCAGTACGTAAACGTTTTAACATAGTTCCACCGTCTACTTGTATTTCTTTAACATATAAATTACTGTCTTCTACTCGAGCTGTTTCGTTTTTGGCTTGCCAATTGGCTATGGCCGACAACAATAATTTACGAATCTTTTCAGAAGATTCTTTTTTGCTATATTTCAAAATATTCAAAGCATGTTCTACATTTTTACCTCTGATTAAATCAGCCATTAATCGAGTTTTTCGAGGCGATGTACTATTATTCACCAAACGTGCTATTGACACGTTTTGTCTTTTTTCTTTTCTAGCTTCTGCTGCTAATCTTTTTCTTGCACCCATCTTTTAATATGTATTTGCTTTATTTTTTCCCTTTATCTTTACTGCCTGCGTGTCCGCGAAAAATACGAGTAGGTGCAAATTCTCCTAATTTATGTCCTACCATATTTTCTGTAACATATACAGGAATAAATTTATTTCCATTATGAACGGCAATAGTTTGTCCCACAAAATCCGGTGATATTACCGATGCGCGCGACCACGTTTTGATGGTTGTTTTCTTATTTGACTGTTGCGCTTCAAGAACTCTTTTTTCTAGTTTATAATGAATAAACGGTCCTTTTTTTAACGATCGACTCATTTTTTATATCTTATTTTTTATTTTTTTCTTCTTTCAATTATATATTGATTGGATGCTTTTTTAAGTTTACGTGTTTTGTAACCTTTTGCATACAATCCTTTTCTTGATCTAGGATGACCACCGGAGGCTCTACCTTCACCACCACCCATAGGGTGATCAACCGGATTCATAACAACACCTCTAACGCGAGGACGACGTCCTAGCCAACGCGATCTACCGGCTTTTCCTGAAACTTGTAAATTATGATCAATATTTGAAACCATACCTATGGTTGCTTTACATGTACATAATATTTTTCTAGTTTCGCCTGAAGGTAATTTGATTACAACATATTTTTCTTCTCTCGACATGAGTTGAGCATAAGATCCGGCACTACGTGCTATTTTTGCACCTGCACCAGGTTGTAATTCGATGTTATGAATTACAGTTCCTAAAGGAATTTCAGTGAAATATAAAGTATTACCTACATCGGGTGATACTCCTTTTCCTGAAATGACTTCTTGACCGACTTTTAATCCATGAGGAGCTATGATATATCTTTTTTCACCGTCTTTATAAAACAATAATGCAATACGTGCCGAACGATTTGGATCGTATTCTAAAGTTTTTACTGTAGCAGGAATACCTTCTTTTTCTCTTTTAAAATCAACAATACGATATTGTTTTTTATGACCACCACCCATATAGCGCATAGTCATCTTTCCTTGATTATTCCTTCCTCCTGATCTTCTTTTAGATAACAATAAACTCTTTTCGGGGGTTCTCGTTGTTATCTCCTCAAAGTTACTGAGTAACTTATACCTCTGTCCCGGTGTTACCGGTTTAAACTTTTTTAATCCCATCTTTATAATTATCTACTATATATTACTAAATATATCTATTGTTTGATCTCCTTTTAATTGTACATATGCTTTTTTAAAGCTGTTTTTACTTCCCTTAATAAAGCCTGATTTCGTATAACGAGAAGTATTTTTACCTCTTTGAATCATAGTACTGACACTTTCTACTTCTACCGCGTAGAGTGTTTCTATGGCTTTTTTAATTTGTATTTTATCAGCTTTACGATCAACAACAAATCCATAGCGATTTCTATTTTCGCTCATGGCAGTCATTTTTTCGGTTATCAGCGGTTTTATTATAATACTCATCACAATAATTTTTACTCGTTAATTTTCAAAAATTCATCAAATTTGGAAGCTGCAGGCTCGGAAATAATCACATTTTGCGCATTCAAAATATCATAAGTATTTAAATCATAAACAGATACAACCTTAGCTTTCCTCAAATTTCGAGAAGACAAATATATATTTTTATTTGATTCATTTAGAACTAATAATGTTTTTTTATCTAAAAGATTTAATTTTTTTATGATATCTAGGTATCCACTTGTCTTAGGTGTTTCTAAATCAAACCCTTCCAATACTGTGATGTTATTTTCTTTTGCTTTTTGCGACAAAGCTGATATTCTAGCCAAGCGTTTCACTTTTTTATTTAATTTAAAGCTATAATCTCTGGGTTGAGGGCCAAAAATACGAGCACCACCTCTTAACAAAGGACTTTTTATGCTTCCAAAACGAGCACCGCCGCCACCTTTTTGTTTTCTCAATTTTCTGGTACTTCCCGATAAAAGTGATTTTTCTTTGCTAGCATGTGTGCCTTGACGTTGATTGGCTAAGTATTGTTTGACGTCTAACCACATTACGTGAGTGTTCGGTTCTATTCCGAAAACTTCTTCATTTAAGGAAACCGTTCTACCGGTTTCTTTTCCTTCTATATTTATTACTTTTAGCTCCATCTTTCAACTTTTAAATATGAACCATTATGACCGGGGACCGATCCTTTTACTAAAACTACATTTTTTTCAGGAAAAATTTTTACAATTTGTAAATTAATCATCTTTACTTTTCTTCCTCCTGTTCTACCCGCCATTCTCATTCCTTTCATAACGCGTGAAGGCCATGATGATGCACCCAATGAACCCGGAGCTCTTAATCGATTATGTTGACCGTGTGTACTATCACCCACACCGGCAAAACCGTGACGTTTTACAACTCCTTGAAAACCTTTTCCTTTACTGATTCCTGAGACATCTATGTACTCACCTTCAATGAATACATTTACATCAATTACTTCACCGAATGATTTACGAGAACCTTCTTCAAAACGCGTAAACTCTTGAATTACTCGTTTAGGAGTGGTTTTGGCTTTGTTGAAATGTCCTTTCAATGCATTGCTGGTGTTTTTTTCTTTTTTCTCGTCAAATGCTAATTGAATGGCATCATAACCATCTTTTTCTTTGGTTTTAACTTGTGTAACAACACAAGGACCAGCCTGTATTACTGTGCATGGAATATTTTTTCCAGCGGCATCAAAGATACTGGTCATACCAATTTTCTTTCCTATTAAACCAGACATTTTATTTTCTTTCTTTTAAATTAATTATTTCTTTTTTATTACAATCACACTTTAATTTCAACCTCTACACCACTAGGGAGTTCAATTTTCATTAAAGCATCTATTGTTTTCGACGTTGTTCCGTAAATATCCAACAATCTTTTATACGATGACAATTCGAATTGTTCTCGGGACTTTTTATTTACAAAAGTCGAACGATTTACGGTAAAGATTTTCTTTTGTGTAGGCAAGGGTACCGGGCCAACAACAATCACTTTGTCGTCTTTTACTGCATTTACGGTTTTCACGATTTTCTCTGCGGATTTGTCCACCAGATTGTGATCGTATGATTTCAGTTTAATTCTAATTCTTTCACTCACGATATTATATATTTATTCTAAAAATTAAAATCTAAATTTCCATTTATTAATAAGTTCTTCTACGATAGAAGCGGGAGGTTCGGCATAATGAGAAAACACCATACTAGCGTTGCCTCTACCGGAAGTTAATGTACGTAGGGCTGTAATATATCCAAACATTTCCGCCATGGGTACTTTGGCATCTATCACTTGGTCGTTCTGACGGGTTGAGATTTCCTCTATTGCCGCTCTTCTTCTATTTAAATCGCCGGTTACATTGCCGGTATATTCATTGGCTACCACCACTTCTAATTTCATGATGGGTTCCAATATAGTAGGTTTTGCATTCTTTGCCGCTGCTTTAAAAGCCTTTTGTGCACATATTTCAAAAGATAATGCATCAGAGTCGACCGGATGAAAAGAACCATCTATTAAGCGCACTTTTAAATTAATGAGGTTGTATCCTAATAGCGGACCGGTTGTCATAGCTTTTTGAAATCCTTTTTCAATATAAGGGATATATTCTTTCGGAATATTACCACCTTTTACTTCATTGACAAACTGTAAACCATTAAACGAATCATCGGCAGGTGAAATTTCTACTTCTATATCGGCAAACTGACCACGACCACCGCTCTGTTTTTTGTGTACTTCCCTATGGTGTACACTTTGAGTAATAGCCTCTTTATAAGTAACTACAGGATTTCCGTGGTTACATTCAATTTTAAATTCACGTTTTATGCGATCGAGTATAATCTCCAAATGCAATTCGCCCATACCACTTATGATAGTCTGACCGCTTTCTTCGTCGGTTTTGATTTTCAAAGTAGGATCTTCTTCAGACAACTTAAATAGGGCTGTCGATAACTTTTCAATATCATCCTGCGTTTTAGGCTCAACAGCCATACTGATAACAGGTTCGGGAAAATGCATCGATTCCAATAAAATCGGATGTTTCTCGTCACAAATGGTATGTCCCGTAATAATATTTTTAAAACCTACAGCTACCCCAATATTTCCACATGCAATTTCTTGTATTGGAATTTGTTTATTGGCATGCATTTCAAAAATACGCGATATTCTTTCTTTCTTATCGGTAGACGTATTCAACACATAGCTTCCGGAAGCTAGTTTTCCGGAATAAACCCTGAAAAAAGCAACTTTCCCAACAAATGGATCGGTCGATATCTTAAAAACCAAAGCTGAGAAAGGCTCGGTATCTAAGGATTTTCGAATTTCTTCTTTCTGTGTATATGGATTTATCCCTTCTACGGGTTTGATATCATCGGGTGCAGGCAGATACATAGTTATTGCATTCAAAAGCAATTGGACACCTTTATTCTTAAAGGATGAACCACATAATACAGGTGTGATTTTTAGTGAAATAGTTGCTTTACGAATAGCTTGAGTGATGTCTTCAAAACTTATGGAATTAGGATTATTAATGAATTTATCCAATAAGTCTTCGCTTTCTTCAGCAACTCCTTCTATTAAATGATAACGGGAAGCGTATACCTCTTCTTCAATTTCTTCAGGAATTTCTATTTCTTCGATGATGGTACCATGTGATTGTTCATCCCACATATAGGCTTTATTCGACACTAAATCGACGATACCCAGAAATTCATCTTCCGAATAAATGGGATATTGCAAAGGTACGGGTATAGCACCTAATTTAGTTTTGATTTGGGATACTGTTTGAAAAAAATCAGCACCTGACCTATCCATTTTATTGACATAACAAATCCGAGGCACTTCATATTTATTGGCTTGTTTCCATACAGCTTCGGATTGAGGTTCGACACCTCCTACCGCACAAAAAATAGCTACGGCACCATCTAATATGCGCAACGCACGTTCTACTTCAACCGTAAAATCAACATGACCCGGAGTATCAATGATATTTATCTTATATTGATTTCCGTCATAATTCCAATGAACGGTTGTAGCTGCTGAATTGATGGTAATGCCTCTTTCCTGCTCTTGTTCCATAAAATCCATGGTAGCAGTGCCATCATGGACTTCACCTAATTTATAATTCTTACCGGTATAATATAGTATTCTTTCGGTAGTAGTCGTTTTTCCGGCATCAATATGAGCCATGATTCCGATATTCCTTATGAATGCTATATTATCCATTTCAACGAATTGTATAAATAAATTAAACTCTAAAGTGTGAGAAAGCTTTGTTTGCTTCAGCCATACGGTGTATGTCTTCTTTGCGTTTAAAAGCAGCACCTTCTTCTTTATAAGCAGCTAAAATCTCAGCAGCTAACTTCTGACTCATAGACTTTTCATGACGTTTACGAGCAAAATCAATAAGGTTTTTCATGCCTACGGATTGTTTTCTTTCCGGACGTATTTCCGAAGGAATTTGGAAGGTTGCTCCACCTATTCTTCTACTCTTAACCTCAACGGAAGGAGTTACATTGGCTAATGCCTGTTTCCATACAGCAATCCCATCATCATTTGCTTTCTCGGCAACAATATGTATTGCATCATAAAATATTTTATATGCAACATTCTTCTTACCTTCTAACATAATATTATTCACAAATTTGGTAATTTGTGAATCTTGATATATGGGGTCGGGTAAGATGATTCTCTTCTTGGGTTTTGTTTTCCTCATATTATCTATATCTATTTATATACATTAATATTAATATATTATTTCTTATCTTTTGGTCGTTTGGTTCCATATTTGGAGCGTCTTTGATGACGACCTTCCACCCCCGAAGTATCCAAAGCTCCACGTATAATGTGATATCTAACGCCCGGAAGGTCTTTTACTCTACCTCCTCTAATCATAACAAGAGAGTGTTCTTGCAGATTATGCCCTTCGCCTGGGATATATGCATTTACCTCTTTCTGATTAGTAAGTCGAATTCTGGCTACTTTCCGCATCGCTGAATTAGGTTTTTTTGGAGTTGTGGTATAAACTCTTACGCAAACACCACGACGTTGTGGACAAGAATCCAATGCCGGAGATTTGCTCTTATACTTGATTTGAGTCCGTCCTTTTCTTACTAATTGCTGTATTGTAGGCATATGTGTTTAATTTTTTCCTTATATTTTTTTTATTTATAATTCTATAAAACCCCATTTTTTGGGAGTGCAAATATACAACTTTTTATTATTTCAACTATTTGTTACGATGCAATTATTTTAAAAAACTTTTCAACCTATCCAGACACTTCACATATGAATCTGATTTGTATCCTTACAGGCAGATATATGTCGCTTATTTTATGATATATATAAATCATATCCCTTCTTTTCTTTTAGCAAATTTTATAAACTATTAAAGGTATAGTTTTAGAGTTTTCAACATCATTTTTTTATTAA
>DHTG01000013.1:0-3233 GCA_002411545.1 Bacteroidales bacterium UBA5266
ATAACTATTCCAAATACATAAAATATTTTTTTATACATATTTTTAATGTTTTTTATAGAAATATTAATATAAAACTTTCTCTCAAAATTTGAAGTTGTAAAAGTATAATATTTTTTAATAAGATTTCTTCCTTTTATCGACATTTTTAAGCCTAATTTAACTAATTCGCTAATTATCTGACTTTTATTTTATTTATCTTTTTATTTTTTTGCATCATATTTTTATATATACTTTTATATCATTACTTTACACAATCGGATCTTCCTTTACTTTTGTACATGGTTTTACGAATGGCTCTTTTTTGTGCTTTTTCGCTTTTTTTCATCATCTTTTGTGTAGATTTACTTTGTTTTGCTCGATGTAATTTAACGGCTTTTTGATATTCTTTTTCAGCTTCTTTATTTTTTTTAGCTTGTTGAGCTTCTTGTTGTTCAATAACAACTTGCACCCTTGATTTACAAGCATTCAAACAATTCAGACTAAGGAATAGTAGGAAGCAACTTATCCATAGGTGACAATTCTTTTCTTTATTATACATTATTAATAATATATTCCTAATTTGAAATCGATTGCAAATATATATGAATTATTTAATTATATCGCTATTATTTTTCTTTTTTTTTTATTATTTTCATTTAATATAAACTTACTTGTATTATCCGGTAATGCGGGAATGATTCTATGGTTAAACATTAATCATAAAAATATTCATACAAAAGAAAACAAATCCCTCATTTTCTGTTGCATAGACAAGGCATTTAAAACATAACTACATTTTAGCTAAAATCGTTCATTGTAAAGAGGAAAGAGGTCTTTTGGAGGATGTAGTAAATTAAGTCGAAAATGTTGCGCAAGAAATCAAACCTTGTTGCGCAACAAATAGAGACTCCTTGCGCATCTTTTCATTAATAATAGAAGAATATTACAGAGTAAACGTTCATATAAAACATTAATAATATGGAATGATTCGTGGCAATCTGTGAAAAAATTCCCAAATCGTAGCAGGAAAATCGCCGGTTGGGTATCATATACCATTTGACTATTTTTTATATTTTTGCAGAAAAAAACACAATGAAACATTTTACGTTAAAATTATTATTTTATTTTATGATTCCAATTTCACTTTCTGCTCAAGATGTTTACTATAACCCCCTATTATTACCTTGGAATACCCCTTTTCAAACACCCCCATTTCATGACATTAAGCCTGTTCATTACATGCCTGCAATCACATTTTCTATTGATGAAGCCAAGCAGGAAATTGATGCTATTGCCAATAGTACAGCAACTCCAACTTTCGAAAACACCATAGCTGCCCTTGACAAAGCCGGTGCCTCCTTGAATCGAATTTCAGGAGTTTTCTTTAATTTGTTAGAAGCCAATGCTTCAAAAGAATTGCAAGAGACTGCAAAAGAAATTATACCTATGATGACTGCTTATAGCAATTATGTCAGTTTGCATAAAAACCTTTTTCGTCGTATCAAATATGTGTACGAAAATCAAGATCAACATTTACTGACAACAGAACAACAAATGTTGTTAGAAAAAACGTATTTGAATTTTATCCGTTCCGGAGCAAACTTGGAAGAAGAGGATAGAAGAAAATACGAAACTTTAACCCAAGAATTATCCACCTTGAGTTTAACCTTTAAAGAAAATATACTAAAGGCCACCAATGCTTACTATTTACACATCATAAAAAAATCTGATTTAAAAGGTATTCCGCCTCAAGAACTGTCCGTTGCTGCTGAAAAAGCAAAAAATAAAAGCCTAAAGGGCTGGGTTTTTGATTTAAGTGCCCCCAGCTATATGGCATTTATGAAGTATGCAGAAAATGCTTCCTTGCGTGAAAAACTCTACACAGCGTATAACAGTCGGGCTTTCCATTCGAATGAAAATGACAACAGCGAAATTATTATTGATATTGTAAATAAGCGACTTGAATTAGCCAATTTATTAGGGTATCAAACATATGCCGATTATGTGTTAGAAACACGCATGGCTGAAAACAAAGATAGTGTGTGGAGTTTTCTAAACCGACTGACTGCCATTACCAAAATAGCGGCAGAGAAAGAATTAGATGAATTAAGTACATTTGCTAACACAAAACAAACCTTACAAGCTTGGGATTGGAATTTTTATGCCGACAAGTTAAAAAAAGAAAAATTTGATTTGGACGAGCAACTCATTAAACCTTACTTTGAATTGGAGAATGTAAAAAAAGGCATTTTTGAACTGGCGCAACGTTTATACGATATTCAATTCACTATCGACACTACTATTCCAGTATATCATGAAGATGTTCAAACATATCAAGTAAAAGACGCAAATGATCAATGCATTGCCATTCTTTATTTAGATTTCTATACCCGTGGAACGAAACGAAACGGAGCTTGGATGACTTCATTCAGAAAACAATACATCCATAATAATGAAAACATAATCCCTTTGATTTCATTGGTTCTCAACTATACTCCACCGAGTTCCTCTCAACCAACATTACTTACCTTCGATGAAATGAAAACTTTCTTACACGAATTCGGGCATGCTTTGCACGGTATGTTATCGAACATTCATTATCAATCCTTATCCGGCACATCCGTTCCTCGTGATTTTGTGGAACTCCCTTCCCAAATATTGGAAAATTGGGCTAATCAAAAAGAATTTTTATCCTTATTTGCTACTCACTATAAAACCGGAGAAATTATTCCCGACTCTTTCATTAAACAATTGACTCAAGCCAGTCAATTCCATTCGGGATATACTACCCTAAGACAACTTAATTATGGTGTGTTGGATATGACTTGGCATTCAATAACATCAAGCATTACCGAATCGGTTGACATCGTTGAATATAATGCTACACATAATACCACATTACTTCCACGTGTTGAATCTTGTAATATTAGCACGGCCTTCTCTCATATTTTTGCCGGAGGTTATGCTGCCGGTTATTATGGTTACAAATGGGCTGAAGTCTTAGATGCCGACGCTTTTGCTTTATTTGAAGAAACAGGTATCTATAACAAAGAAACTGCTCGTTCATTCAAAGAGCATATTCTATCAAAAGGAGGTAGCGATAAACCTATGAATTTATATATAAAGTTCCGAGGGAAAAAACCTACTGAAGAAGCTTTTCTAAAACGAAGTGGATTATATAATATTAAGTAATGCTAATCCTTCCAAAGAATAAATCTACCAAGTATTTCAATCATCAAACATAATTGTTTTTT
>DHTG01000013.1:3465-17296 GCA_002411545.1 Bacteroidales bacterium UBA5266
AAAAAAGTTCCTAAAAAAGAAACAAGCATTCCGCATTGTTTATCATATTATATACGAAAAAGTATTATTTTTGCAAATCATTTAAAGATTTGATGTCTTATGTTGAAAGAACAAAAGATTTGTTTCACATCATTCAAACAATTTCGGATAGAAAGCATAGATGCTTCTATTAAATCACAGCATCTTAATTTATTACATTCATTTAGTAGTTGAATCGCCAAACAAATCTATTCTTGGACATTTACATTCATTTAAATAACAGATTAAAATCTATTTTGATAAAAAATAAGACAAAAATTGTATGATATGGTCGTTTTTTAAAGGTATTCTCATAGGACTTCCCTTTGTTTTCGTAATAGGACCAGCCTTATTCTCCATCCTACAAACAAGTATAAGTAAAGGTTTTTATTCTGGCATGCAGTTAGCTATAGGCATTTCCTTGAGTGATATGCTGATCATGTTTTTATGCTATTTTGGATTAATCCAATATTTTGAAAATGATAATTTCCAGATAGCATTGGGAATTGGGGGAAGTGTTATTATGGTTATTTACGGTATATATATGTTTAATAAGCGTACCGGGCAACAACCTATCAACAAAGAAATAAAACTAAAAATAAATTGGTTTGGTGTTTTTACTGAAATCATCAAAGGTTTTTTCTTAAATATCATGAATCCATTTCTTTGGATACTTTGGTTATCCATCGTTTCATCAGGGACAACCAGAAATAGCCCCCCTGAAGCTATTAGTTTCATGTTAGGCATTGTCTCCATGATTTTCACAACAGATTTACTTAAATCATTTTTTGCCAATAAAATTAAAACCATTTTATCATCGAATGTAATCATTATCATCAATAAAGTAGCCGGAATTTTATTGTTCTTATGTGCCATTTTTTTGATGATAAAAACTCTTCTAGAATTTAACCTAATACCTTAAGTTTACTATTTACGTAAACGCTATTCCACTTTCACGGCCCTTAACATTTCTCTTTTTCCACAAGCTCCCTGCAAGCGTTCCACCTTAAATCCACATGCTTGCAACCTTCTTCTGAGTATTCCCTTAGCGGAATAGGTACATAATACACCTCCATTTTTCATCGAAGCATAAAGTGAGGTAAAAATCTCGTCTGTCCATAACTCATTTTGTACATCCGGTGCGAAGGCATCAAAATAAACTAAATCGAACAAATCTTTTTCTAATTCATAGTTTTCAAATAATACTTTTACTTTTTTTAAAGCAAAATTATGTCTAAGGGGATAAAAAGTCTCATCCCAAGGCAAATGATGGATTTTCATTATATTTTCTACATGAATATCGGATATTATTTTATCGTAATTGAGCTTTTGAATTTCTTGCTCTTGCAATGGATAGGCTTCAATAGCCGTATAAAAAACCGATGTATCATCAGGCGAAAAAGCTTCCGTAAGTAATAGATTCAATCCGGTACCAAAACCCATTTCCAGGATGTGTAAAGAGGTATGCAAAGGGAGTATTGCAAGCAATCCTGCACGTATATACACATGCAATGCTTCTTCAACAGCACCGTTTATACTGTGATAACATTCATGGAGAGCCGGAACATAAAAGGTATATGAACCATCTTTGGTAAGACATAGTTCTCGTTCCATACTCCTAAAAGACCTACTCTATTCCGGCAAAGTATTTCATGAATTGGATACGTAAATAAGCCTCCGGATTTTCCACATTTTCATAATTCATTTTCCCTTTAAAATCGGGAATAGCATTAAATTGATGTTTCAACATCCATGCCTTTACTTCATCAAGCATCGTTTTAATATGGTCCAATCCCTTATTATATAGAACTGTTGCCACTTGTACAGTATCAGCACCGGCAAGAAGTTGTTTTATAATATCCTTTCCACTAACAACGCCGGAAGTAGCACTTAAACTACAATCTACATGACTACTCATAATTGAAATCCAACGTAATACAGTTTGAAATCCTATCCCCTCTTTGTCTATTCCCGCACTGATAATTTTCATTTGGTCAATATCAATATCCGATTCATAAAAGCGATTAAACAAAACCAAGGCATCGGCTCCGGCATAATGAAAAGTTTGTAGTGTTTTTACGAGAGATGAAAAGTATAGACTCGTTTTAACAGCCAATGGTATGTTGATATTTTCTTTCACATGATTTATAATGCGAAGATACTTATCTTCATAATCTTTAGAAGTCTTGGAAAAATCGACCGGTAAAATAGAAATATTTAATTCCAAGGCATCGGCTCCGGCATCTTGCATACGTTTAGCATAATTCACCCAATCACCGTCCGAGACACAATTAATGCTAGCAATAACAGGTATATCAACTATTTTCTTTACTTGTGAAATAAAATTTGTATATTTCTCATAAGAAGCTATTTCGGTATAATTTTTTATATATCCGAGCGCATCGGGATGAACATATTCGCTTTCTAATTCCTGTAAAGACCGGGTAGTTTCGGCGATAATCTGTTCTTCGAAAATAGATTTCATTATCACAGCTCCGGCTCCATAATCTTGCATCTTTCTTATCTTTTCCAACGAATATGTTAATCCGCAACTACCGATAATAAGAGGCGATTTTAATTTTAAGCCCATATATGTACAGGATAAATCCAACGCTTGATTTTTCATAAGGCAATCAATTTTAATTATTAATTATAAAAGAAAACTCACATCCGAACCGGGTTCATATTCTATGGCTTCTTTATTGTATTCAAAAACGACCATTTTTTTGCCCCCTTTCAATTGCATTTTATTACCCATAATCCAAAGTGATGTGGCTTCTCGTAATCCAACAACCTTCATATTTTGATTCACAGCTAAATATTCATTGAGCCGATCCTGGCGAGTTTCTCCTCCATGTTTTATCATTTTATCGATTTCGGGATGAGGATCCAAGTAATGGGGGTTGATTTGAAATGGAACTAAATTTAAGGCTTTAAAACTCTCGGGTTGAACTATGGGCATATCGTTAGTAGTACATAAAGTAGGACAGGCAATATTTGATCCTGCACTCCAGCCTATATAAGGTATGCCATTTTTAACTTGCTCTTGTATAACATGTATTAGTTTATACTTATGCAATTCTGCCACTAAATGGAATGTATTCCCCCCTCCCACTATAATGCAACCGGCATTTTTAATCGCTTCTGCCTTTTTCTCAAATGCATGCAAAGAGTGAAAATTAATATATCCCAATTTCTCAAAAACAGCTTTCACACGACTTTCGTATGCATCATAACTATATGGATATGCTTTACCACCAATATTCACTCCCGCAAACGGAATAAAAACAATATTTGTTTTGGCCGTGAGAAATGTTTTTTCACAAAAATATTCTATCTGATTCATAGCCCATGCTAAATAGGACTCACCATAATTAGTCGAATTACTGATTAATAAAAGATTCATAACTTAATATTTTAATGACACACTCTTTTTCATATTATTACATAAAAGGAAACAGTCAATTTTATTTACTCAAAATAATAACAATGCAAAAGTAATAAAAATTTTGCTTATCTAAAAAAAGAAAAACATACATCCGTTAAATATTAATAATTATTTTTTTTATTTATAGTAAAACCCACTATTGTTTGATAAAAGTCAACGGATTCTGAGTGTAACGGAACGAAGCAAAGAATCAATGGCTAATAGTGTAATTTATATTCGAGAATGATGATTTCAATAGAGATCATTTATGAGAGTATATTTGAAATCATTTTACTTAAATCGCAGGTCTATTGGGATTCATTTTAAATCTATTGGAATAGATTTTAGCGCTATAAGAATAGATTTTTCATGAGAGTAGTATAGAGAAAAGCGGCATGAAGCACAGAGAATTTCTAAAAGCAGGATGAAAAAAATCGGTATAAGGCAAAGACAGAAAAAAAACAAAATTTATTTTCGCTATTTGTCAAAAATAAATATTATATTTGCTAAAAATAATATTCAATGTTTAATTTAAATAATCTTAGATATGAAAAAAATTTTAATGCTTTATTTATCAATATTTTTAATGCTTTCTGTCGGGTTTTCTCAAGCCTTGAATGTAGCGGTTAAACCCACTCAAAAAAGCACAACGAAAAAAGAATTAGTACAAAAAGCCGATGTAAAATGGGAAGTTCAATTTCTTGACACCTTAAATCCTAGTTTTGAGTTTCCGATGGGTTCTGTGAGCGATGGTACTTATTTATACATAGGAAGTTCCTATGAAGATAAAATTTTTATTAGCGATTTTAACAGCAACATCATCGATTCAATAGAAATTAACGGAATGCCAGGACCTTCTCCTACTAACCTAAATGTTATAGGTTTGGCTTATGATGGTCAATATTTATATATGACAAACTCTCACGATACTATCTATCAAATTGATATTCTGAGTGGGGACATTACTAATAAAATTCCATTGCCAAGCAATACTTATCCTTTAGGAATAACCTATGCTCCCGATGCCGATAACGGAAATGGTGCTTTCTGGGTTTCTGTAATTACTCAATATGGTATGAAATTATTTTCTAAATCGGGCACATTACTAGATTCTATCTACAGCACTGATATGAATTATAGTAATTTTTATGGAAACGCTATGATTGCATTAGCTTACGATGATATTACTCCCGGAGGACCTTTTATTTATAGCGTCGACCTTGATCCACATTATGTAATTTGTATAAATCCTGCTACTAAAAAATTGCATAAAATGATTTACAACATTAGTCAAGAGGTTCCAAACTGGGATACTATACAAACATACAGTATTTATATCCAAGAAGGAGTTTACCCGGGATCCCCTACATTAGGAATTATTAACATATTAGGTCATCATATCGGCTATGATTTGGCTTCAACCGATATTCCCGACTTGGGATTAACCGTCGTTAATTCTTACACCAAACCTTGGCTTAAAATAGGTGAAAATGCAAAAGTATCTGCCGTTGTATATCGTTCCGGAAAAGCAACAATTACCTCTTGCGATTTCAATTTCAGCATCGATGACAAAATATATACCCAAGCTTTAAGCGGATTGAACATTAGCGATGTAATTCCATTTACATTATTACAAACCGATTCTACTTTCAGTTTTGATCAAGAAACTTCTTTACCCATGCAAATATGGTTCTCTAATTTGAACGGTATAGCAAGTGTTAATTCGGATACTTTTGAACTTACTATTGATGTATTTCAAAATGCAGTTCAACGAAAAGTGTTGCATGAAGTCTTTACGAGTGCGACTTGCGGACCCTGTAAATTAGGAAATGAAGTGCTAAAATCAATTCTTGATGCCAACGATGATATTTGGACTTGTATTAAATATCAAATGAGTGGCCCCGGATCTGGCGACCCCTATTATACCATCGAAGGGGGTACGAGAGCAAATTACTACCAAGTAACAGGAATTCCTTACTTAGCTAGTGACGGGAATTTTTACAATGATTTACCTACATTTTATTCCACAAGTTTGCTGATAGAACAAAGCAATAAACCTTCTTTTGTTTCCATAGAACCTACATTTATCACTCAAAGCAGTAAAAAATTTGATGCAAGTCTTAGCATTACTCCTTATCAAACATATACCGGAAACTATAAATTGTTTGTTGCTCTTGTTGAAAGTATAACTCGCATGAATACGGTCTTTGGTGGAAACGGTGAAACTGAATTTCACTATGTTATGAAAAAATTCATGACCGACGTTAATGGAAATGCTATTAGTTTAGCAAAGGATCAAACCGTAAATGTTGATTTATCTTATGAATTCAAAGGTAAATATCGTCTTCCGATAAATGCCGGAAGTCCTATTAATCATGACATAGAGCATTCTGTGGAAAATTTAAACAATATAATGCTTGTATATTGGATACAAGAATACGACACCAAAGATGTTTTACAATCGGGTAAAGTGGACCATGCCGTTGTTTCAATAAATGACTATACTACCGATAACAAAAATGTGAAAGTATTCCCAAATCCCAGTGATGGACAAATTAATATTTCATCAACAATTCCTTTTACTCATGTTTCGCTGCGCAATATGTTAGGACAAGAAGTTTATACCATGGCTGTTTCAGCTCAAACCTATCATATTCAAACAAATGATCTTGCTCCTGGATTATACATATTACAACTAAAAACGGAACAAGGTTTAATAAACAAAAAAATAAGCATAAAATAACTTACAAAAATAAGCGTTACACACAGAGGCTGCTCATCGCAGCCTCTTTTATCACAGGAAAGATATGGCTTTAGAAATTAACGGAAAAATCATTAAAATACTTCCTCAACAAAGCGGCACAGGACGTAACGGTGTCTGGAAAAAACAAGATTTCATCCTTGAAACGAATGAACAATTTCCAAAAAAAATATGCATTTCAAGTTGGGGCGACAAAGTGAACGTTCTATCTCAAATCAATATTAATACCAATGTTAAAGTAAGCATTAACATAGAATCTCGCGAATATAACGAAAAATGGTATACCGATGTGAAGGCATGGAAAATTGAAGCAGAAAACAATAATAATTATATCGATTCACATACCGACACTCCTTTTACCGATACAACTTACGATGACATAAGTGGTATTAGTTTTTCTGACGAAAATAATATGGACGATTTACCTTTTTAAAACATCAACTATTAATCGAAATCATATTTTGAGCGGCTGGTTTTTTCGCCTACATATTTGCTGCAATCAAATTCGATATCAACATTCTCTGCCGGTTTTTGAAATTCCATGTTTTTTGAAAATGCTAAGGATTTATCCTCGTAACATTTTTTCACAAATATAGCCCAAATAGGCAAAGCGGTATTAGCTCCTTGACCTAAACTCATGGAACGAAAATGTGCAGCTCTATCTTCACAACCCACCCATACTCCGGCTGTTAATTGTGGAGTATATCCCATAAACCAACCATCGGAATTATTATCAGTAGTTCCGGTTTTACCGGCCATTTGCATGTCTAATTTATATCGATAAATTAATCGTATGGCTGTTCCATGGTCCACAACACCTTGCATCAAACGCACGGTTTTATAAGCTGAAACTTCATCCATTGCCTCATTTTGCTCACTGCTAAACCTCGCTAACACACTCCCTTTGTTGTTGCATATCTTCGTAATAAATATAGGCTTAACATACACTCCTTTATTATTAAAAGCATTTACAGCACCTACCATTTCGTATAAAGTAAGTTCACATGCTCCCAAGGCAATCGCAGGCACTTCGGGGATTTCACTGGTCATGCCTAACTTTCTTACCAATTGAATTATTGCTGAAGGACCATATCTTTTCATTAAATAAGCCGATACATAATTCAACGAATTCGCCAGTGCTTCACGTAAAGTTACCATTTGCCCCTCTTTGTATTTACTGGAATTCTTAGGAATCCAAACATCGCCCGAGGGCAAATCAAAACGTACGGGTAAATTCGGTACTTTATAACAAGGAGAGTATTCTCCTTCCTGCATGGCAAACGTATAGACAAAAGGTTTAAAAGTCGATCCTACCTGCCGTTTAGATTGTGTAACATGATCGTATTGAAAATGGGTATAATCAATTCCTCCCACATAGGCTTTGACGTATCCGGAAGAAGGGTCCATGGCCATCAATCCACACGTCAGAAAAGATTTCATATAGCGTATAGAATCCCAAGGAGATAAAATAGTATCTACTTCTCCATTATGTGTAAATAGCCACATACGTGTGGGCGTTTCAAATATTTTTCGAATTTCTTTTTCTGAATATCCTTCCGCTTTCAATTCTTTGTATCGGGAAGAATTTTTCATGGCATGCAGCATAATTTTTTCAGTTTCTTCTTCCGAAATATTATAAAAAGGTGCATTTTTATGCCCGGCCCAATGTTTGAAAAACTGAGGTTGTAAATTCTTTTTTATCCATTCATCAACAGCTTCTTCCGCATAGGTTTGCATTTTATAATTTATAGTAGTATATATCTTTAATCCATCTTTGTAAATATTCCATGTACTTCCATCGGGTTTAGGATTTTCTTTGGCCCATTGTGTGATTTCTTTACGTAAAAACTCTCTGAAATAAGTAGCTAAGCCGATTTTATGATCTTGAACCTTAAATTTCGACATATCAATAGGTATTTGTTTGATGCTATCGGCTTGATCTTTATCAAGAAAATCATATTTTACCATTTGATTCACAACAGTATTTCGTCGATTCAATGCATTTTCCGGATTACGTCGAGGACTGTAGCGAGTAGGTGCTTTCAACATTCCAACCAATAAAGCCGATTCTTGAATATTCAAATCATGGGGCGTTTTGTCGAAATATGTTTTAGCCGCTGATTTAATGCCATGCGACATATTACCAAAATCAACTGTATTTAAATACATAGCTATTATTTCTGTTTTGGCATAATTTCTTTCTAATTTAACAGCAACTACCCATTCTTTAAATTTCGTAAAAACCAATTCGAAAAAGTTTGGATTTTCGTTTCTCGGAAATAAATTTTTAGCTAACTGTTGTGATATCGTACTACCTCCGCCTTTATGTCTTCCTGTTAGTACTCCTAACGTAACACGAAATAATGCTTTGGTGTCAACTCCCGCATGTTTATAAAATCGAACATCTTCCGTCGCAACCAATGCATTCACCAAACATTCCGGAAGTTGTTTGTAAGAAACGTTGGAACGATTTTCAATAAAATATTTTCCTAATACATAGCCATCCTCTGATATGATTTCAGTAGCTAAATTTGTTTTGGGATTTTCCAATTCTTCGAATGAGGGCATAAACCCCAACCAACCTACTGATATTAAAAAAAATATACATATAATTCCTCCCCACAAAACAGCAAATACTGTCCAAAAGAGCTTACGTAAAGGATAGGATGACACTTTTTGTTTTATACTTTTTTTTGCACCCATTATGTATTGTTTTTATTTATTTACTTTTACTTCTGAAAGAAACATTCCAATAGAATTAATTCCATCCAATGTGTCTTTGCGCATGGCATGTATCACTTTCATGGTATATTTTCCGACCATAGGAAAATTCAATGTACCATAAATCACACTCCTTTCTTTAATCCTATTTCCTTTTCCCAATGGGTTACCATCCTGTTCAAATAAATCACATGATACAGTATCAATTACTTGTTTCCCATTAGGAAGTGTGGTTTTTAAAAACATATATAAATTCTGATACGCATACTTATCATTGTATCGGATGGTAAAACCTAAACGATAAGATGTGGTCGTATCGCTGATAGTTAAAACAAATGTTAAATCATTATCCGCTTTCCATTTTTCATTAGGAATTACTTTATGGTCTTGAAAAACATATTCATCCGAACAAGCAACGAATAGTAGCATGCAAGCAAGGACACATCCGATTATGTTAAATACTTTTGGCATATGTATTATTAATCATTAATTTTCTTTAAATCGTCTATATTAACTTCTAGTTCATTCTCTTTCGCTTGATTAATTTCTGCATATTTTTCTAAACTTTCTACTTTTTGAGTTTTCTTATTGATAGCTATGATTTCCAGAACTTTTTCTGTTGGAATGGCATACAGTGAATGTGAATAATCATTTTTATAATAATACCACATTAACTTTTTAAATATATCGATTTTATGACAAGCGGCATCTCCTTTATCGGTATATAAAATCGTTTGTGTACTAGGAAACTTCTTTAGTTCTTCAATATAAGCTTCATGTTCGTAATTCAAACAACATTTCAATTTACCGCATTGTCCGGCTAATTTTTGAGGATTTAATGATAATTGTTGCGTTTTAGCCGTACCGGTATTCACCGATTTGAAATGCCTCAACCAAGAAGAGCAACACAATTCTCTACCACAGGAGCCTATTCCCCCTAAACGAGAAGCTTCCTGTCTTACCCCTATTTGCCTCATTTCGATTCGTATGCGAAACTTTTCGGCTAAAATCTTAATTAGTTCCCTGAAATCAACCCTTTCGTCGGCGGAATAATAAAAAATTGCTTTAGAACCGTCGCCTTGGTATTCTACATCATTGACTTTCATATTCAATTTTAAATCCCAGGCAGCATAGCGCGATTTCATCATAGTTTCATTTTCACTGTTTACTAATGTTATCCATTTTTCAATATCATTGGCTCTTGCTTTATGATACACTTTTCGTGTTACGGCTTTAACATCTAAATTTTTTAATTTTAATTTTACTTGATGACCAGTCATAGATACAATGCCAATATCATTTCCAGTAGCCGCTTCAACCACAACTATATCACCTACTTCGTATCGCTCGTTAGACAGGGGAAGATTGAAAAAATCCTTATTCCCGTTCTTAAATCTTACTTCTACTAAGTGTTTTTCACCACAACAATGATGCTCAATATCTTTCAACCAATCATAATTTCCCAATTGACAACATGCATAGTCGTATAATGAAGCATTATTCTCCTCGGGATTAGGAGGAGATTTTAATCCTCTTGACATAAAAGCATTAGCCGCTATCTTATCGGCTTCATAACTATGATCACAGGAAATATGTATATCTTCTTCTAACTCTTGATTTTCACTAATAAAATTTGTTTTTTCCATATAAATTTTCTCTTTTTTTCAAACACACAAAAATATAAAAAATGTGAATATAAACTAACTGGAATCTTCTATTAAATCGCAAATGATATTTTACGACAAGTAAAAATAATGTATTTTTGCAAAAAAAATATAAAAAGATGAAAGGATGGACTTATTTTTTTCTATCTGTTTTATGCTTACTTTTATTTTCCTGTCAGAAATATGAAAGTCAAATTAAAGGAACCGTTTCATATATATCACTTGATGATTCATCTGAATATTTGGCAAAAGGAGCTGTATTGGAAAAGATATTAATTACGGATAAGAGCGAACAAAAAATATCAGCCATTAAAGCTGATACGAACGGAAACTTTAGCTTCGAATATGTTACTGCCGGTCAATGGAAAATTAACGGAACTTTTATGATCGATGATGTTATGTACAAAGGAAGTTCCGAGCTTATAGAAACAAACGGTGAAGACATCAAACACGTTGATTTGATATTACATTTTACAAAAAACATTGCTAACGAATAAAATAAATCTTATGAAAATTACCCTTTTTGGGAAAGCCATACAAAAAACATATTATCCGATTGTTCAGCAAATACTTGATATTTTATCACATCATGCTTCATTTGTTTATATTTACAAACCTTTCTATGAAGCCATTAAAGATGAATTAACATTACCTGACAACATTTGTTCGAGTTGCAATCAAGGAACTGAACAGGATACGGATTTTATTTTTACGCTCGGTGGTGACGGCACTTTCTTAGATGCTTTAAATTTGGTAATCCCAACAGGCATCCCTATGTTAGGTATAAACATCGGAAGGTTGGGTTTTTTATCAAGCGTCAACATACACACCCTCGAACAATCACTAATCGATATCAAAAACAACAATTACAGCTTGGAAAAAAGAATGCTGCTTCATTTAGAACCCCAAATTAATGGAAAAAACCAATGGGCTTTAAACGATATCTGTATCCAACGTAATGGAACATCAAGTATGATTTCTATTTCTGTACATATCAACGATGAATATTTAAACACCTATTGGTGCGATGGATTAATCATTGCCACACCTACCGGTTCTACCGCTTATTCTTTAGGATGCGGAGGACCAATCTTAATGCCCGATTCGGAAGTCATTGTACTTACACCCATTGCTTCGCATATGTTAACGGTTCGACCGGTCGTAATACCCGACAATAGTTGTATCCGTATCCAAGTAAAAAGCCGCAATGCTAATTTTGTCGTTAGCACCGACTCAACTTCTTTTGTTGTGGATGAAAACACAAGCTTACACATTTCAAAAGAAAAATTTTATATCAATCTGGTTCGATTGCCTAATCATACTTTTTCAAAAACATTACGCGAAAAATTAATGTGGGGTTTAGATAAAAGAAACTAATTAATCTTTACAAGCAGGACTATGGGCGTCATCATTCGACAAAGCATTAAAGGTACTATCGTAAACTACGTAGGAGCTTTTATTGGGTTCTTAATTACCTTCTTTATCACGACGAAATTTCTTAGTGCCGAAGAAATCGGATTGGTTAGGATATTACTGGAAGCAGGTTTATTGTTCGGATCTTTATCATTACTTGGTGTTAACTCTTCAGCAATACGATTTTTCCCTTATTTTAAGAACAATGAAAAGAATGACAATGGATTCTTCTTTTGGACATTACTCATTCCTTTTGTTGGATTTCTGATTGTTACACTATGTTTCATCTTATTAAAAACACCAATCACTTCTTATTTTTCTAAAAATTCGGCCTTATTTGTCGATTATTACTATTTGGTAATTCCTTTAGGCTTGTTTTTCTTATATATGATAGTGTTTGAAACCAATTCAAATGTGTTAATGCGTATTGTGGTTCCTAAATTCATACGCGAAATTGGAATACGAATGATGACCATCACTATCTATTTATTATATGCCTTTCGGCTTATCGATTTGGACTGGTTTGTGATACTGTTGATAGGCGCATATGGAATAGCCACTCTATTGAATGTTATCTATTTGTTTACCATCAAAAAAATTAGTTTTAAACCAAATTTTGCATACATTACCAAACCTTTACGAAAGTCTTTTTTATTTTATACTTCCTTTTTGATTTTAGCTGCCTTTAGCGGAAGCATTATGGGGAAAATTGATGTATTCATAGTAGGAGGATCTCTTGGATTAGAGGATACGGGGATTTATTCCATTGCATTTTACATTGCTATTATCGTTGAAATTCCGTTTCGTTCTTTAGTGGCAATATCCTTACCTGAAATAGCACAAAGCATAAAAGCCAAAGACCATCCTCACACAAATTCCTTATGCAAACGTGTTTCCTTACATCAATTTTTAGCCGGAAGTTTTATCTTTTTATTGATTTGGATTAATATTGATTTCTTATTTGACCTATTGCCTAACGGTCATATATATGCCGCCGGGAAATGGGTGGTGTTTTTTATCGGACTCTCACGCTTAATCGATAGCTCTTTTGGTATCGGATTGTCTGTGCTGAATTTTTCTAAATATTACTATTATTCTTTAATATTTACATTCACTTTAGTGTTAATAACGATCTTAGGAAACCTTTATCTCATACCCAAATTGGGTATAACAGGAGCATCCTTAGCTATGTTTTTATCGTACTTAATATATATTTCATTATTGCTTGCTTTTTTATATTGGAAAGCAAAAATAAATCCTCTTTCAATTAATCAATTAAAAATTATTGGAATAGCTCTTTGTATGATTCTAATCAGTTGGATTTGGGGAAAAAATCTCAGTCCAATTCTACTAAATATCAACATTAATCCTATTTTAGCACTTGCTTTTAATGCTTTAGGCAAATCCCTACTATCCATTGGAACAGGCCTGATATTAGTTTACGTTTTACATATCTCAGAAGATGTCAATAGTCTTGCTCGAAAATACCTTGCTAAAATTGGCATTCACCTTAAAGCATAAAACTTTAAATCCTAAACCACCTGCTTACGTAAATACTGAAAGTACTGTATAAGTGGTAGTATTATATTTGTCTAAAGGTATTTACGTTATTGTTTTATGTTTTATTGTTTTTTATTTCTAAACATGTAATTGAATGAGAATAAGTGCAATAAAAACTCCAACAAAAAAATGTCCGTACGATTGTTAGGGCTGAAACTACTGACAAAAAATGATCTTCTCATGTTTTTACACATTTTTTAAGTTTTACAAAATATAACATTTTATCCTTTGTTTTTCGTATTTTCGTGTTTTTTCTTTCAAACAAAA
>DHTG01000013.1:17505-17874 GCA_002411545.1 Bacteroidales bacterium UBA5266
CATTGCTTCTTGTGAAACAGATTATTTGACGGAAAAGTCGTTTTATGTGGATTACATCTCTCCAAAAAAACCTCGTGCTATATGCCTTAGAATGTTGCTTAACGATCCTCGATTTGTTCCGCAAGGACTCCAAAAACATGCGGAACAAATTTATTTTCTTCCGCAACAAATTTATTTTGTTCCGCAACAAACGGAACACTCTTCCGCAACAAATAGAAGGTAGTTGCGCATGGTTTAGAAAAGTACCGAATTTTCTTTTTTAGCCATAGAATTCACTATCTTTTCTTAACTTCCTTTTCTCTTCTTTACTCTCAAATATTTCTAAAAACATATTAAAAACCAACCCCTTTCTATCTTGCCCTGTTTCAG